>JBQCFO010000473.1:0-4523 GCA_051959055.1 Ginsengibacter sp.
CGTGGACATTCTCTCCTATGTGCGACATTAGCCGTGATCCAAGATGGGGCCGGGTTTCCGAAGGGTCCGGTGAGGATCCATACCTGGGACAGCATATTGCTGCTGCAATGGTGAGAGGTTACCAGGGCAATGACCTGTCATTGAACAATACAATCATGGCCTGTGTCAAACATTTTGCCGCATACGGTGCATCGCAGGGTGGCCGTGATTACAACAGTGTTGATATGTCCGACCGCACGTTTCGCGAGGTATACTTGCCGCCATATCAGGCAGCATTGGATGCGGGCGCAGCCACGTTGATGACGGCTTTCAACGATTATGATGATATTCCTGCTTCCGCCAGTAAATACCTGATGACAAACCTGCTGCGCAAAGAACTTGGATTCCGGGGATTCGTTGTGACAGATTATTCCGCTATCAATGAATTAATCAATCATGGTGTAGCAACCGATCTGAAAGAAGCTTCACGCCAGGCTATCAAAGCCGGTGTAAACATGGATATGGTGGGCAATGGCTATCTAAAATACATGAAAGACCTGGCACAGGAAAACAAGATCAATATCAAAGAGATCGATTACCTGTGTTCCCAGGTTTTGGGTATGAAATTCCGTTTGGGCCTGTTTGATGATCCTTATCGCTATTGCAACAGAGACAGCACGGCCTATTATACTCCAGATGCTATGCAGGCTGCTCGCCAAATGGCAGCATCTTCCATGGTGCTTCTTCAAAATAAAAACGCGACTCTTCCTGTAAAAGCGGGAAAAAAAATAGCGTTGATAGGGCCGTTTGCGGATGATGTTCGTGAAATGTTGGGATCATGGGTAGTAACCGCCGACACTAAAGTAGGCATTACATTTCAACAAGGACTCAAAGAACGTTTTGGCTCGTCAAATGTGAAAGTAGTTCAGGGCGACGTTAAAACCGATTTCCAGGATGCACTTGCAGCGGCCTCACAGTCGGATGTAGTAGTGCTGACACTCGGTTTGTCTCAGGCATGGAGTGGAGAAGCAGCCAGTTTAACTTCTATATCACTTCCCGAAACACAGAAACTCTTGCTCAAGCGCGTTAAGCAAAGCGGCAAGCCCATTGTATTGGTCCGTGTAACAGGGCGACCATTGGATCTGCGTGAAGAAATAGAGGCATGCGATGCTGTACTTGTAGCCTGGCATCCTGGTACTACAGCGGGCAATGCGCTTGCCGATGTGCTTTCCGGTGATGTAAATCCTTCCGGAAAATTAACAATGACCTTTCCTTATGATGTTGGCCAAATCCCCGTGTTCTACAATTACAAGAATACAGGACGCCCTATCAACGCCTTAGGTTCTCAGTCAAGTGAACGGTTTACATCACGCTATCTTTTTACGCCAAACGGGCCTCTGTTCCCGTTTGCATTTGGCCTCAGCTATACCAGTTTTGAGTATTCGGCTCCTACAGTAGTGAACCCGTCAGCCAAACAAGGCGAAAACGTAACAGTGAAAGTAACGTTGCGCAATACAGGGAAAGTAGCCGGAAACGAGGTGGCGCAATTATACATTCGTGATTTGGTAAGCAATATTACGCGGCCTGTTAAAGAGCTCAAAGGTTTTCAAAAAGTCATGCTCAACCCGGGAGAAAGCCGTGAATTAACCTTTGTATTAACGCCGGATGATCTTTCGTTTTGGAGGGCCGACAATCGTTTCGGACAAGAAGCCGGCGAATATAATGTCTGGATTGGTGGTGATTCAAGAACCAATAACATGACAACCTTTATCATTAAATAATAAATCATGAAGAAATTCTGGACTATCCTTGGGCTGATATTATCAGCCTCAAATCTTTTTGCAACAAGGTTTGTCGTATCAAAACCCGGCCAGGTAGAAGATTGCATTCTTCGCCAGAGTGATGTTACTTACCACGATGAAAATTATTGGACCGGCTGGAATTTTGGGGCTTCGCAAACCCTCGATGCCGGTTATGCTATTGCCATGTGGAACCAGTGGCGGGGCAATGTGCTTATCCGGTTTGACCTGCGCGGTATCAATTGCACCAAAGTTGGCAAAGCTGTATTCCGCATTTACAAACCCAAGAATGTTACGCAAACGTCCGGCAAAGTTTCTTTAGGACTTTATCAGATAATGGAGGCGAACAGTGACTGGCGTGAAGGTCAATCAGAATCACTGCCTGAATTCGAAGGAGCAAGCTGGCAATATAAAGGAAGTGGCAAGGCGTGGGCGGGAGGACAAAATGGTTGCTCAGTAGCAGGCCAGGATTATGTTGCTAAGCCGATTGGTCAGGCTATGGCTTCCAAATACAAAGGAGAATGGCTTGAGTTTGAATTACCCGCCTCACTGGTACAAAGCTGGATAGATAATCCTTCGAAAAATGCGGGACTATTGATAAAAGTAGATCAGAAAGAAGAAATCCTGGGCGACCATGTTCTTTTTTATTCTACCGAACATGCATCCGGAAAGGGGCCAGAGCTTGTGATTGAAGGCGCGGAGGGAAAAGCGAAGTTTGCTGCGGATAAAAATAAAAGTTTTAACCCTCGTTATGTATTGCCAGTCGAAGGCAAAGCATTTGACCATTGGCTTCAAAACCGGAATTTCCGCTATGTACAATGGACTACTGATCCTGTAGTCAACTTACAGGGAGCGCAACGTATCTATCCTTATTACTGGGATATTGTTGTTCAGGGTGAATTCGTACTTCCCTATGCCTACTATCCCTTTTCGCAATCTATTACCAGCCTTGACGATATGATCAAGATGAAGGATATAGAAGGGCTGCGCAAGTTTCAGGTAAATCGCTTGCGGTACCTTCATCTTTGGGAATATGTTCGCGAACAGCGTTGGTACGATTGCGGCGATGTGATCGAGATATTTTCACCTTATCAGGCAGCCCTGATCTGGTTAGGTTCGAAGCAGGATAATGGTATGACATTCGATGGTGTATTGAATAAGATACATCCCAAAGGAGAAAAAAATCTGACCGAAGAAGATATCCAACAACGTTGTGTAAAGGAAGTAGCAGAATGTCAGAAGAATCTTACCTTATCGAAACAGCAATCTGATTCTGTTGCCTCTTTTATTACTCAAATGGAGACGCTGCGTTGTACTTACTACAACAAATGTAATGATGCCGCACAGGAAGTACATCGCCTGTTGGCAGAAAAAAACAATGGTAATGAAATGATCGATGCTTTAGGCGCCTTTATGAATTATCATGACGTTTATCTTTTTTATGATTCCTACTGGCAAATGAAACGATGGTCATTTCTGATGGACCATACCGAAATGGTCTCTTTCAATGAATTCTGGAAGAAGCAAAAGTTCAATGAATATTCGCCAAGACGCGTTTCAGATCGTTTTAAGATGTGTGCGGAATTCTGGCCCGAAAACAAAAAACCCCTCGAAGTAAAAAATAAAAATACTAATTGGTAAACCCGAAATGATGAAAAAAGGAATGATTACTGCAGTGTCATTGCTTTTAGTGGTAGCAAGCGTGTATGCAACGCCCCGTAAAGAACTCACTATTAATAGCGGCTGGTATTTTCATAAAGGAGATATCGCTCTTGATAATAACAATTTCAGTTCAAAAGACTGGACCAGACTGAATTTACCCCATACCTGGAATAACCTGGACGCATTCGATGAGCTGCCTGGCTACTATCGTGGTATTGGTTGGTATGCATATACATTTCGTCTCAATCAAAATTGGAAGGGACAGGATATTATCCTTCACTTTGAAGGAGCCAACCAGGTTGCTGAGGTATATGTCAATAATAAGTTCGTAGGAAGCCACATTGGCGGATATACGGCTTTCAACTTCAATATTACCCAATACCTGAGCTTTGATAAACAAAATATCATCAAAGTAAGGCTGGACAATAGCCACAACAAGGACATTCCCCCATTGAATGCCGACTTTACATTTTATGGAGGGATCTATCGCAATGTGAAACTTCTGGCTTTAGACCCGGTTCGTTTTGACGTGGAGAATTGTGCTTCTGACGGGATATTTGTAGAAACACCCAAGGTAAGTGAGCAGAGAGCTGATGTAGTGGTAAGAGGAGATGTTGTGAACACCAGCAAAATTGTAAAGAACATATCGGTTGAGGCAAAAATCCTGGATAACTCGGGAAAGATAGTTGGACAAAAAATCCAAAAATTAAAACTTAATGCCGGTGCGAAGATGGCTTTCAAACTGGATAATATCGCCATCGTTCAACCGCAGTTATGGTCGCCGGAAAATCCTTACCTGTACCGGGTGGAAGCCTCTATTATTGAGCAAGGAAAAAATCCTGTAATCCTGGATGCTACAACGATCCCGGTCGGCGTTCGTTGGTTTAGCTTTGATGGAAATGGCTTTTACCTCAACGGAAAAAAATATCCTTTAAACGGTGCAAACCGGCACCAGGACTTTAAAGGACAAGGCAATGCCCTTACCGATGATTATCATAGACAGGATTATGAAATGATCAAATCCATGGGCTTCAACTTTGTCCGTTTAGCACATTACCCGCAGGCTCCGGAAGTGTATCGCAC
>JBQCFO010000474.1:0-9580 GCA_051959055.1 Ginsengibacter sp.
AAGGTTTTTACTTTTCTGATCGTTCTTTCAAGTTCATTTTTTAATGCTGCAATATTTTGCTCCAGGTGCGTACTATCCGGATTCATTAAAGCATCATCGTAGCCTTTCTTTTCATAATTCTTTTCGAGAAATTGAAACAGCAGGTTAATGCCATGTTCCGAAGATGAAGAATGATTCCTTTCAGCAGACCCGGGATTTGATCCCTTATCCGTTTCAACAAATACACCTTGCGGGGTTTCAGAAATTTTCTGAGCCGAATCTGCACCATTCAGGTGATCCGTTCTTCCATTTTTTTGGTTGAAAAAACTAAATAAGCCCATGAGTTATTCATTTTAAATTGTTATTGGCCGGGTGCTTAATCTGCTGCAAGGCTCCATACCGGCACGAACCACTATTCCTGGTCCGGTTCGTGGGGGACACTTGCCTATAAATGCCGTTTTAAAAATACAGATTAAATATCATGCAATGTGCAATTTTGGAAGGATATTCTCTATCTTTTAACATCGATTTTCTGTTTCTCCTTACTTCCTTAAAATCTTCTCCAGCGTCTTTCCTTTTGCCAATTCGTCCACCAATTTATCCAGGTAACGAATCTTTTGCATGAGCTTGTCTTCTATTTCTTCGACACGATAACCACAAATTACACCAGTAATTTTCGAAACGTTTGGATTGATTTGCGGTGCTTCAGCAAAAAAGGTTTCCAAATCTGCCTTCTTATCAATTAACTGTTGCAATGCTTGTTGATTGTATCCTGTGAGCCAACAAATAATCAAATCTACTTCTTCCCTTGTACGCCCTTTTTTTCTGCTTTTTGAATATAAAGTGGATAGACACTGGCAAATGACATTTTAAAAACTCTTGAATTATCCATTTAAGTAGTTATTGTTTATCAAAATTAATTTTCCCTATGGTCGATGTTCTCACCTGCCATTCTAAATTTGCTCATCCACCGTACGGTGGCGGATACTGATCAGCGAGTAAGTCAGCTGCAAGTTAGTGATAGTAGTCCAGCTCGTTTTCAAATGTTTACGCGCGCCACATACAGCATTTGCTTATCACCTCACGGTAAATATTTATCTATTTTATTGGGCAAAAGGTAAAGTACAGGAGTAATAAAGAAAATAAAAATGCTGACCACGGGAATGAAGAATGAAAATATAATGGCCACACCATACATAACAGGCGATATCAAAAACAATTTTCGCGCCTCGTTTTTCACCTCCGCTGGCAATTCCCTTGTGAGCAGTGATGGCCTGCGAATCCCAAACATCCATTGTGAGTATAACGCAAGATTACACAAGCTGAGGTTCAAACCATACATCAGTATGCTAAACCACCGGAACTCGTTGGCCGCTAAAAATCGCGTGCTGAAAGGCACAAGGCAAACGACCATATAAAATAAAATGCCCAAAAAGATAAAATACCGGTTGGTTTTGGAAATGTATTCAAAAACCATGCGGTGCCCATACCACATGATTCCCAGGATAATAAAACTGATGAAATAACAAAATAGCTGATGCCTGATTGCATATAAAGCATGCATAAAATCACTCACTGAATTGCCTCTCACATCCGGAAGCCGCAGTTCAATAACAAGTATCGTCATGGCAACGCTGAAAATGCCATCTCCCAGCGTTTCAAGCCGTGTAGATGACATGGAAAGTTTATTGGCGCCAATATCCATTTTGTGTTACTTGAGCGTTAGCACAAAATTAATATTTTTCCTCCCGTAATATGATGGAACAGTATCGTTAACGATTTACTGAAAGCTCACCGCTTTTGCTTTATACGGTTTAAAAACGGACTGTTCTCTATAAACAACTTGAAATTATCCGGGTGTTGAATGATGTCGTTATGCTCGTGCAGGGTATGAATAAAAATAATTCTATTGTTTTTCAGGATACCAGGTGTTATATCCACTTCTTCCAGCGAATCTGCCGGCAGGTTTGCATTCGTTATTTGATGCATCATGTCTTTTGTTTCATCAAATGTGCCGCCATGATTCGTATATAAATCTATAAAACGGTGATTTTTATCAGCGGCTAACCAACTGATAAATTTGTCGGTATCTGCGTATAAGGCATCGAATAAAATAACTTCGTTTACGGGCATGTTACCATTTTGTAGGATATTAGCCATTACCCTGTATGCGCCGCTGTGTCCGGCAAGAATAATATTTCCCGCACGATCTCTGGCAGAAATAACCCGCATTTGTACCAGCTTTTGAAGTACATCTTTTACAAGCTTCTGAAATGTATTTTTTTGTTCCAGTTTTCCACCATAACTATCGGGAGCATCTTTGGCAGTTTCAGCCAATACCAATACAGCATTCATTCCTGCTTCGGCAAATTGTCTTGATAAGCCATACCTTATTAAAGTACTGTCAATATTATTATTCCACCCATGAAACCAGAAGATCATATCTACTTTTTTCTTCGCAACGAAATTCTTTGGGGTAATAATAATTACAGAACTATCTGAATAATGATCAGCCATATTGTACAAAACATTTTTGTAGATATGTCCCTTCATTCTGCCTATATCAGGAAAAGATGTATTAGAAGAAGTTATCTTAAATTGATGGAGCGGCGCCTGGCAAAAGCACACAGAACAGGTGATTAATAAAACGAAAAGTATGGAAATCCTTTGTATCATATTTTACAATTATACACTATAATTATAAGAAATGTACTAAATTGGTTTAAGTCACTATCACTATGATGTATGGTATCTCTTGTGCAATTTTAATAATACCATAGCGGACGAGCAGAATGCCTGTTTACACTTGCACATAACTATTTAAAGTCTGGAGGTTTTTAACTGCAGCCCCTACCGTATTATTGAAGTAAGCATAGACTGTTTTCTTTTCACTTATCCATTTGTGTATATAGCCTGCATATTGTTTTAAAAGTTCATCACTGTAATCGCCGCGATACCTTGGCTCAGGCCCATGAAAACGCAGGTAGATAAAGTCTCCTGTTGCATAATTCAATGGCGTTGCGGATTTAGGCATATCCTGTAAAACCATAGCTGCATTATACTCCTCAAGCAATTCATGCACTTCACGTTCGTACCAGGATGAGTCGCGAAACTCTGTCGCAAGCTTCCAACCGCTGTTATTCGTTGCTTCCCCAAGTGTTTCTAAAAGCCTTTGTAACTGATCCAGCATTTCAATCTTTAGTGATGGCGGAAACTGCGCCAGCAAGCATCCTTTCTTTTCACCAATGTTTTCAACGGCCTTCATAAAATCATCCACATCTTTTACCGCAAACTGCAACCCCTTTGCATGGGTTATTGTTTTGGAAACTTTAAATGTAAACCGGAAATTAGCGGGAACACTTTCAGCCCAATTAACAACCGTGGAGCTCCTGGGAAGTTTATAAAAAATGCTGTTTATCTCGATACTGTTAAATAAAGTTGCATAAAATTGAAGCCTGCTCTTTCCCTGGAACTCAACAGGATATTGCGACCTGGGAACGGGAAGATCCAGGCCGCTGGTGCCGGAATAAAATAACTGGTTGATGGATGGCATTTGTGGTAAAGATACATTTTGTATGGGCTGATATCTACTTGTATGGGCTGATATCTACGCGTTGTTGAAAAGCGGGTTGCGTGATCGTCCGAATGGTTTATAACGAACTATCATTTTCGTAAAGCAATTCTTCTTGCAGAAAAGTTACCGGAGCATTGTTACCATGATCGATGTTACCAGGTAATTTTACTGATTACAAAAATCTGATATTTCTTTGTTTGCTGCAAATTATCATGTTTATAACCTGGACTTACAGCCACTTTATTCAAACCCGGTTTTGCTGTATCTGGGCGGCGCATTTTGATTAAAGGATATGTTGCAGTTATTTTTCTCTAATAATTTATTCCTTCCCCCTCCCCTTATTTCTTTCTCTGAACTTTGCCTGTCAATGCCTGGACTGATGCTGCAGAAATTATAGCAAACTTTTTCCATTGGTCTTTATGTTTAAATGGAATTTGAACCCACTCTTTCATTGGCTTACCGTCCATCGGTTCAAAAAGTTTTGCTCCTTCTAAACTTAATGCATCTTTAAATGGTTCTTTTGAAAGTTTAACCACAATGTTATCTTTCCAAAACATTGCTGCAGATTTTCCGTTTGACGCTTTCATGCACAAAGATCCAAACATTTTTCCCTCTTTTACATTCGGAATTTCCGAAGCCAACAGGATAAAAAATTCTTCTGCTTTTGTCATACTTGTTTTCTTTTTATGATTTTTGCTGCAATAAATGCAAAAAGCCCCAATATTAACCCAGACACTATTCCTACAACCGGTCCTGTAATCAGCATCATTAATTTAGGCGAGTTTGGCAAGGGCATTTTCTTCATCATTTCCGCTTCTTTTGCATGATGGGAAATATACTGGTCGAACAAAATGATATGTGCTGCTGTTATCCAAACCGCATTTACAATACTAACCAATAGTCCATGCAAAAAATATTTTGATGAACAGTTTTTTGCGATTAAATAGGCACAAATAATAAAAATAATTAGCCAACAAAATGGTTCGATGTCAGATGGAATAAAATAAACGGTTGCAAATGCCATAGCCAAACCGAATAAAGAAAGCTTAAAAATTAACTTCCAATTCATATGATTTAGTTTTTAGTTTCATTCGCCAGAATTCTGCGACAACTCACTCACTAAAATGGACACACAGGAACCAGAGAGCAATTTAGTACATTATTAATACATGTATTATTATCATTTTCAAAAAAAAAGAGCATAAAAGAATTAAAGTAAGCGTGCTTTTCAAAGGCGTTTTTGATATGGATGCTATCATCGAATAGCTCTCTCCAATATTTGTTTGCACCCGGATCGTCAATTGTTATTCCCATATTTTGAATGTAAAAAATCAATCGTTTCTTTTATTACTTTTTTCAGCACATCCTGGTCAATGTCCGCCAGCCTTTTTATATAGATACAACCTTTTCCCATTTTAAATTTACCCAAGGCTTTGAGCAACTGTTCATTTACTGCAGTCCCTGCATAAACATAAAGCGAAATGGCAGATTTGCGCGGAGAAAAGCCCACCAGTAGCCAATCACCCTCCTGGCGGCTACGGTCAGATTTGTAATGATAAGTTCCAAAACCTATAATGGAAGGACCCCACATTTTAGGTTCGGCGCCGGTAACATTCTGCATGAGTTTCAAAAGCTCAAAACTGTCTTTCTTCTTTTGTTCGGTATCAGCAAAGGAGTTAATAAATTCGCGAACATCAGCGTTGGTTTGTTTTGTTTTTAATTCTGCCATAATGAGATATTTTTTTAGGCGTCCGTTTGCAATTAAAAAATAAAGATAAGAACACAAAGCCGGCTTTTGTTTTATGACTGTATTTCTGACCAAATGTAGAGAGCGCTCTATTCCTGGAATCAGGGACGAATAATCGCAGAATATAAATTCCCGTTATTAAAAACAGAAGGTTTCTCGTTTATTTTAATTACAGATGAAAAACCCGCGAGATGAAAGGTGTTTTTTAACGATAAAAAACTGATGGGATAAGGTACCCATCGGTTTGGTATATCTGTGTCATATTCTACAATTATCAGCGTTGCCAATCTTTGAAAAGTGGGCGTCCCTTCAATAAAACCTTTTTTGTCTTTTACAAAATGCAGCGAATTCGCCATTAATATTCCTTCCGGATAATTAAACGGTAATGGGTCACTTTCGAAATTAAGTTCACACCGCTTTATCGTAATACCATCAAAACCGGCCATTTCCATAAAGGCATCCATATTTTTATCAACGGCATAAATGATGCTGCCTGGTGGCAACAGGCTTGCCAGGGCATACGTAAAAAGACCGGCTCCGCAACCCAAATCAAACCAACTGCTTTTTATAAAAGGCTTATCGGGACGAATTAAATTAATGGCTTCATCTAAGTTCATGACAAGGTGTTTTTTCTTTTAGGATAAATACAATTCTGATAGCCAAGGATAAATCCATTTAAGTATGATGAGGTTTGATTAACAAAAGTATTTTAAATAAAAAAAATACATTAGCCTTTTGAATATTCAAAACTTCAAATGCAAGTTTTACACCAGCAAACAAAGAAATAACATGCATTTTCATTCTTTCAACCATAACTATTCTTTCAATTTTTGATAAATAAAGATGGCTTTACTTTAAAAACACATTGACTATTTTTGCAGCCATGGAAAAAGCAAGAACCGTAGCCCTGCACACTTTGGGCTGCAAATTGAATTATTCGGAAACTTCGGCTATTGAAAGGCTACTGGTGAATGATGGTTTTGTAAAAAAAGAATTTACCGATGTAGCCGATGTATATGTGATCAACACCTGCTCGGTAACAGAAAATGCAGATAAAGAATGCAGGCAACTGGTACGGAGAGTACAACGCCAATCGCCTGAAGCAATGGTAGTAATTATGGGCTGTTATGCCCAATTAAAACCAAAAGAAATTGCAGAAATTGCCGGGGTAGATTTGGTTTTGGGCGCTTCAGAAAAGTTTAATATCACCGCACACTTAAAAGAATTGACCCATGGCGACAGCGCCAAAATATGCAGTTGTGAAATAGAAGATCTTGAAGGATTCCATTCATCGTTTTCATTAAACGACCGCACAAGAACATTTTTAAAAGTGCAGGACGGCTGTGATTACAATTGTTCGTTTTGCACGATACCTATGGCGCGTGGAAGAAGCAGGAGCAATTCAACAGGAAATGTTCTGTCAGAAATAAAAAAAATTAAAGAAGCGGGAGTGAAAGAAATTGTTTTGACCGGAATTAATCTTGGTGATTTTGGAAAGGATGGAAGTGGTAAAAAAACAGGCGAAAATTTTTATTCTTTATTGAAGGAAATCGAAAAATTTAATGGAGTAAACAGGTATAGAATTTCATCAATCGAACCGAACTTGTTAACTGCAGAAATCATAGAACTGGTATCAGGCAGTAAAAAAATAATGCCGCATTTTCACATTCCATTACAGAGCGGAAGCAATAAAATTCTCGGTATGATGCGCAGGCGTTATAAGAAAGAATTGTACGCTGAAAAAGTAGCACAAATTAAAAAATTAATTCCCCATTGCTGCATAGGAGTTGACGTAATTACAGGATTTCCGGGCGAGACAGACCGCGATTTTAAAGAAACAATTGATTTCCTGGCTGACCTGGATGTTTCTTATTTTCATGTGTTTACCTATTCAGAAAGAGCAAATACTTTTGCCTTGAATATTGAACCGGTTGTACCTGTAAATGTGCGGCATGAGCGCACAAAAATTCTGCGTTCTTTATCCTACAAAAAAATGCAACAGTTCAGCAGAAAACATTCCGGCGAAACAAGAGAAGTTTTATTTGAAGGCAAAAATAAAAACGGAACGATAGATGGCTACACCGATAATTATATAAAAATAACTGTTCCTTTTAAAGATGAATGGACCAATGAAATCGTGAGCTGGAAAATCTAATTGATTATGATTTTGGTTGCTGAGGACACCAGCCACGGCGTTGGACTGCAAATAATAATTGGATTGTTATTTGCTTAATACCTTATTTAAAAAAAATTACCCTCTTTAAAATTAAACCAGCAACAATGAATAAATTAGTTCGTGGATTAATTGCAGCATACGGAGCGAAAAAATTAGGTGGCGGATGTCTTGGAACGATTGTCGTTTTCTTGCTTATTTATATTATTTTAGGCCATGTTCATTGTTAGGTATAAGGTATTAGAAATGGAAAATTGCACTTTCTTCTTATTACTATCTTCTTTTCCAAAAAAAAAATGGGTTTTTACGAAATGTAAAAACCCATTTTGCAATGTTTTAAATAATTCACGCATTTTCTTCATGCATCGCTTCTTCGTTAATGGAAGCCTCTGCGATTTTTGTCAATGTGTCGTCTGCTTCTTTTTCTTCATTTAAAGTTTGCTCCAATAAATTAGCAATCTCCTTTTCGCCGAGGGTTTTTGCGAAGGCGCACAAAGTACCATAACTGGCAATTTCATAATGTTCCACTTTTTGAGCAGCAGAAATAATACCTGCATCTCTTACAATTCCTTCTTCGGTGTTTTCCATAATCTCTTCTGCTTCTTTAGTCAATCCGGCCATTGCTTCGCATTTTTTGCCTCTTGCGGGCATGCCAAGTTGATCAAATATCTGCTCACATCTTTCCACATGGCCTTTTGTTACTTCCAGGTGGTTTTCCAAAGCATTGATGAGGTCTTCAGAACTGGCATTTTTGATCATTTTAGGAATTGCTTTTGTTAATGCCTTCTCAGCCCAGAAAATATCTTTTAATTCATCTTCAAAAAGATCGCGAAGCCCTTCTGCTGTTTTTGATGTTGTCTTCTTCATGGTTATTTTTTTTGTTTTTAAAAATTAGGTTTTAGATAAATGAATTAATAAAAACATGCCATGTTTTTATTAAAAGGCCTTTAGACATATATCAACAGAAAGCTTCAATTGTATGGTAGTATGCTACTATTTAGAAAACCGGAAACGATCTTTTTGAAAAGAACAAGCTCATATTTTTTTTCTACACTTATAAATTCATTTGAGGATTTTGTTACTCAAACAACTTTAAATTTTTATGCCAAAATGCGTTTTTTATCTTATTGTAACTGGCATATAAATAGCACTATATGTCATGACCCGCTTAGCTCTTATGATTATTTGCATTTTTTAAATTTTAATTTTTTAAATTTTATGGATCTTATTTGTCTTTGTCATATCAGGTGGAATTTTGTGTACCAACGTCCGCAGCATTTATTAAACCGTTTTGCAGTCAATAACAGGGTATTTGTAGTGGAGGAACCTGTTTTTGATTCAGAATCCGATTATTATGAAATAAGCAAACCGGATGATAACGGTAATTTAGGGGTAGTGGTTTTGCATGTTGCCAAAAGCACAAGTTCTGAAAAAAGAAATCATACCCTGAAAGCACTCCTCGATTCATTTATGTATTCTAACAACGTTCATAAATATATTCTTTGGTATTATTCACCAATGGCGCTTGCGTATACCGATCATTTATATCCTTCTTTAACAGTGTATGATTGTATGGATGAATTATCAGCTTTCAAATCGCCGCCACCAAACATAAAAGAAATGGAAGCCTGCCTTCTAAGCCGTGCTGACCTTGTGTTTACGGGAGGTCATAGTCTATATAAAGCAAAAAGGCATTTGCATCATAACATTCATCCTTTCCCCAGCAGTATTGATAAATCACATTTTAATGTGGCGCGCAATTTTAAAGAAGATCCGGCAGATCAGGCTGCTATACCTCATCCGAGGTTTGGATTTTATGGGGTAATTGATGAACGTTTTGATATTCCATTAATCGAAGAATTATCAGTGTTGAGGCCTGACTGGCATTTTGTATTTCTGGGTCCGGTCACAAAAATTAATCCTGCCACTCTTCCTAAAAAAGAAAACATCCATTATCTGGGAAGTAAAAAATACAAAGAACTTCCGGCGTATTTATCTGGTTGGGATGTGGCCATACTTCCTTTTGCATTAAATGAATCTACCAGATTTATCAGCCCGACAAAAACACCTGAATATCTTGCCGGAGGAAAACCGGTCATTTCAACTT
>JBQCFO010000475.1:0-4974 GCA_051959055.1 Ginsengibacter sp.
TAAATGGCCAGCAGCACTGAAAGTAACATCGCAATATTGGGATCTCCAAGGAATGACATGATTTTTCCTAAAAAACCACCAGGAGAAACGAAGAATAATATAATAGCTGTAACCGCTAACAAAATTACCGGCATCAGAGCCGTTACTAAACTGATTCCAATTCCCGGTAATTGCTCAACCGCCAATGGTTTAATCTGTAAAATATCCGTAGGTGGTTTTGGATTAAATCTCCTTAATGTTTTTGCAAAAAGTGGCCCGGCAAGTGTAATAGTAGGAATGGCTATCAGGATTCCATAAATCAAAGTTTTGCTCATGTCTGCATGTAATTGTTCTGCGATTGCGGTAGGGGAAGGATGAGGCGGTAAAAATCCATGCGCTACCGAAAGCGCTGCAAGCATTGGTATTCCGACATATAATAAGGGTAAACGGGTGGTTGCTGCAATAGCAAAAATCAATGGGATAACTACAATAAAGCCTGCAGTATAAAACAAAGGAATTCCAATAATTAATCCCGCCAAAGCCATTCCCCATTGAATATTTTTTGTACCAAAAATTTTTGTAAGACAAGCCGTAATTTGCTGCGCAGCTCCACTATCCGCCACTAATTTACCAAGCATTGCTCCAAAACCAAGAATAATAACCAAAGGCCCAAGCGTATTTCCGATTCCTTTGGTAATGGAAGCAGAAATCTGATGAATGTCCATGCCAACTGCAATCCCCAAACCAATACTAACGAGAAGGAAAGAAATAAATGTATCAATTTTAAAAGTAACAACCAATATGATCAGCAGAAGAATTGCGGCGATACAAAGCACTAAAGGCATAGATGAAAATTAGTATGACTGAAATGTTGTTTATTGTGTTTAAAGATAACAGAAATTGCAAAGTAAAATGATGAAAGTGCACAAACGCCGGGAGGTTTTTTAAACAGTCTGAATTAATACTCCGTAATGAAAATTATTGGTGCATCGTCAAAAATAGTGGAAACGAAAGAACATAAGATAATAAGGTTTGATTCACTTGGTACCGGTATTATTACTAAGGTTAATAAGATTTAATTATACCGTTTTAGAAAAAGCTGGCAGGCAACATTATTACGTTAGTAACCGGATCGCAAAGTGTCTAATTTATTTTATTACCTTATTTTCCACACGAAATGAGGAGGAATTAAATTATTTTAGGGTACAATTATAAGGGAAGTGTCAAGTGGTTTTGGTTTAATTTTATTTCATTTTAATTAAAGCCTTCAGTAAACAAACAAATAACATGAAAACTCTTTTACTAATTCGCCATGCAAAGAGCGGCTGGGACGATCCTTCACTTGCTGATTTTGACAGAACCCTTACTGAGCGTGGTAAATCTGATGCTAAAATGATGGCCAAAAGAATAAAAGATCAGTCAATTGATATAGATTCTTTTGTTTCGAGCCCCGCAAAAAGGGCTAAGAAAACGACAAAAATTTTTATGAAGGAATTAAAAAAAGATGAAGAAGAAATGTTTTTAATACCCGATTTATATGAAGCCTCCGTTAGTGATTTTTATGCGACCGTTCAAAATTTAAAAGATACAAAAAAAGTTGTTGCAGTCTTTGCTCATAATCCCGGAATTACTGATTTTGTAAATTCTTTAGAATGTTCTCCGGTTTATAACATGCCAACCTGTGCTGTATTTGCTTTGAAGATCAACACAAATAATTGGGAGACTTTTGCCGAAGCAGAAAAAGAATTTTTATTTTTTGATTATCCAAAAAATGCAGATTAGAGCATTTTAATTAAAATACAAATCAGTAATATTTGTTGCTTTACTGCAACTGTAATTTAAGCTAATATCATTATCCTCTCACATCCAGGGCATCTCTTAACCCATTTCCTAAAAGATTGAACGCC
The DNA here is from genome assembly GCA_051959055.1 of Ginsengibacter sp. Classification (GTDB taxonomy): domain Bacteria; phylum Bacteroidota; class Bacteroidia; order Chitinophagales; family Chitinophagaceae; genus Ginsengibacter. The sequence continues at coordinate 1,887 of JBQCFO010000475.1, forward strand.
AAAACCAAAATCATGATTGCAATACCAGGAGCCAACGCCAGTGCGGGGTTATGAGTAATGATAAAATTATAATTTTCTTTGATCATCAATCCCCAGCTTGGTGTAGGGGGTTGAATGCCAACGCCAAGAAAACTTAAGCCGGCTTCAATAATAATAGCGCTTGCAAAATTTGCTGCAGCAATTACAATTACTGGCCCTAATACATTTGGAAGAATGTGGCGGATAATTATGCGCATGTTTTTTAAACCCAAAGCTTTTGCCGCCTGGATATATTCCATTTCACGCAAAGCCAATACCTGTCCCCGCACTACGCGCGCCACGCTCACCCACATGGTTAATCCAACCGCAATAAATATTTGCCAGAAACCTTTGCCGAGAGTAAGCGTGATTCCGAAAACCAAAAGAAGTGTCGGCATACTCCAGATCACATTGATAAACCACATAATCACGTTATCAATTTTGCCTCCATAATATCCTGCAGTGGCACCGAGAATAATTCCGATAGAAAGCGAAATGATAACGGTAATCAATCCTACCGCAAGGCTTACCCGGACGCCTACCAATAAACGACTCAGGATGTCACGTCCGAATGTGTCGGTGCCGAGCCAGAAAGTCTTTTTTTCAACATAATTTTTATCAGCCAAATCATTTTTTGCATAAACCTGCTTTTCCTGTATCCCTTCATCAATGTACTTTTCAACAAAAACCGAATCGGCAGTTTCCCGGTAACTATTTATCGGAACATAAATATACTTGTCTTCAGCGCCAAATAATAAACGTTGAAAAAATCCGGTCTCAGGAATTTTTTTTTTCTTTTTTTACCCGCAGAAATAATTGTGAATATCCTGGTTTGCTCGCCATAATTTCTACAACCTGCCTGTCAGCATTTGGAGTAGAATCAACGCCAAGGTAATACGAAAAAATTCCGATGAGAACGGAAAGGCAGATTACAATCAATCCTGCCATTGCTCCCTTATTTTTTTTAAGCCTTCGCCACGCATTTTGAGAAAAAGAAAGGGATTGTTGCATTGAAATAAAAATAGAGAAGTTTGGCGAATGAAGGAATCGTTTAAGTTTTTTTTTTATAAAAGAGTTTAGACGAAAATACTTTTAATTACTGAATGTTTTGTTCGTAAATCAGTGCGAAACTACTTTCAGGCCGATAATAGAACAAATTAATGTACTAATAAAAAAAATCCTCCAGAAATCAGTTGGTTCTTTAAAAACAAATATTCCTATAATCACCGTTCCAACAGCTCCGATTCCGGTCCATACTGCATACGCCGTTCCTATGGGCAAAGTTTGAGTAGCCCGGTATAACAAATACATACTTATAGAAAGACAAATAAAAAATCCGGTGATCCACCAGGCAGCGGTTGTGCCCGACGTTTCTTTTGCCTTGCCCAAACACGTAGCAAAACCCATTTCAAAAAGTCCGGCGATGATTAATATGATCCAGTTCATTCAATTGATTGATAAATGTTTCTTAAACCGATTTCTATTCAACAACGTAAATTATTTTTTCTTCTTTTGCAATAAATATTCCAATCGGTTCTGTAAATTTCTGCAATCCATGTTCTTTAAAAACTTCCGTTATTTCATTAACCGAATCAGGGTTTACTGCAATTAATAACCCACCATTCGTTTGCGGGTCGGGCAATATTGAAAACGCTTCCATTACGTTTACTCCTTTTTCAAAACTAATTTTTTTACTGTAGCTGTTCCAGTTTCTATAAGTAGCATCAGGAACAATTCTTTTCGCAAGGTATTCTTTTACATTTTCGTGTATGCATAACCGTGAGTAGTGAAGCCGGGCAGATAAGTTGCTTCCTTCGGCCATTTCTATCATGTGCCCTGCAAGCCCAAAGCCGGTAACATCAGTCATCGCAGATACACCATCTATTTTTCCCAAAGCTTCACCAACAGAATTTAAAGTAATAAGCTGTTCAATTAAATCTTTTAAATCTGCTTCGGTTAAAACGTTTCTTTTTTGTGCTGTTGATAAAATTCCAACCCCAAGTTGTTTGGTTAAAAAAATCACATCGCCATCATTCGCTGTGTTATTTCTTTTCAGATTGTTTATAGAAACAAGGCCATTTACCGATAAACAAAAAAACGGCTCCGCAGAATCAATACTATGACCTCCCGCTAACGCGATTCCTGCTTTCCCACAAATTTTTCTTGCTCCTTCCATTACTTCTTTTGCCAGAGATGCAGGTAATTTATCTACAGGCCAACCCAGTAAAGCTATTGCCAGTATTGGCTTTCCTCCCATTGCGTAAATATCGCTGATGGCATTGGCTGATGCAATTTGTCCAAAATCAAAAGCGTCATCTACGATTGGCATGAAAAAATCGGTAGTGGAAATTAAGGCGTTTCCATCGCTTAGGTCATACACAGCTGCATCATCATTGCTGCTGTTTCCCACCAATAACCTTTGTTCAGGAAAAGTAAATTGTGAATGAAGAATTTCTTCCAAAACCTGTGGAGAAATTTTGCATCCACATCCGGCACCGCGCGAATATTGAGTCAATTTTATCTTCTCTTTTTTTTCTGAATTTTCCAATTATTCTTTCTTTTTTCTTACAAGGATTATTTCCGCATTTTTATTCAAATCACCGCTAAAACGGATTTCATAAATTTTTGTGGCTTCCCGAATCACAAGCAATCCGGTATTTGGAGGAATGCTCCCGAGGTTTTCGGCATACATGATAATAGAAATAGAATCGCCCATATCGGGAGTGAGATAAATCGTTTTGTTGATTGCTCTTTCCAGCAAACCTACCCGTGGCCAGATTACTTTTCCATTCAATAAAACACTTACCGTATCCCCATCAACGATTCCATTATCATACAATGAAAACACAAGGCTGTCCTGTGAAATTTCTACGGTGCGAATCGTTTCAATTTTTCGATTTGCAATATCTGCAGCAGCTTTCGGCATCAGGCTTTGTGCTTTCAGTTGTTCTGATTTCACAGAATCATCTTTTATTTTTTGAACGCTCAGTTGTTCTGCTTTTGCTAATTCTTCTTTTGCTTTTTGCTTTTTCAGTTCTTCTGCTTTCAGCGAATCTTCCCGGGCTTTTTG
>JBQCFO010000476.1:0-14314 GCA_051959055.1 Ginsengibacter sp.
ATTATAACCGGTCGCCATGACGCCAATGTATTTCAATTTCAGCGCACCATCAATCAATTCTTTATTCAATACCGCCTTATTGGTCAGCACAATGTCCGCATCAGCTATTCGTTTTTCCGTTTCTTTGAGGGATGATCTCTCATATATTTCTGTTTCTCCAAGTTGCTTCAGGTTTTTCCAGTTTAAATCTCCGGGGTTCATTGCAAATCCATCTAGTACTACTATTTTCATAATCTTTTATTTTTTCTAATGCAGTTATTTTTTTAAGGCCAGCAAATTTCCTAATTCCCTGGCAGTGCGCTCAAGGTCCGCCTCGGTATTTTTGATAGCCTCTTTCAGGGAAGCAGGTGCATTACCAATTGGCAATATAACATTAAAATAATGATGTAAATTTTCGCTGGTTTTTAGGGGAACGTGGCCTGCTAAAAGGATCACAGGAATCTTATGTTGCAACGCTTTTTCCGCGACACCATAAGGCCCTTTGCCCTCAAGCGTTTGAGTATCAAATTTACCTTCAGCGGTAATTAAAAGATCTGCGCTTTTTAATTCATTTTCAAATCCTGTGATATCCAAAAAATAAGAAATACCGGTTAGTAATTTTGCATTCGTGAACGCCGCCATGCCTGCGGCAACGCCTCCTGCACTTCCACCATATTTGAAGGAATCCATCTCAATTCCTAAATCTCTTTTTACAATTTTATTCAATTGATAAAGGCCTCTTTCGAGCAAAGCGACTTCCTTTTTATCTGCACCTTTTTGTGGCCCAAATATCGCGGCAGCGCCATTTTGCCCAAGCAATTTGTTCGTAACATCGCACAACAGGATAATTTCACAATCTTTTAAGCGGGTGTCAGTTGAGCTAAGGTCTACCTGGTTTAACGCTAACAATCCTTTTGGTAATTCCTTTATTTTATTTCCATGCTTATCCAAAAACTTTACTCCCAATTCGTTTAGCAAACCGGTGGCACCATCCACTGTGGCGCTGCCTCCCACGCCCAGCATTATTTTTTTGGCGCCTTTATTCAAAGCAGATTTTATTAATTCGCCTGTGCCGCGCGTGTTGGATTTTAAAGGGTCTAATTTTGCGGGATTCAGTAATCTTAAACCGGATGCGTCGGCCAATTCAATTATGGCAGTTTTGGATTTACCCGTCCATCCGTAAGATGCTTCTATTTTTTTGCCCAACGGATCATGTACCCAAACTTTTATGGCTTTCGCCGATAATTTTTTTGAGATCAAATGCGCAGTTCCGTCGCCTCCATCGGCGATAGGAATTAATTGTAATGTGCAGGAAAGTTTGCTTGTTTTCAATCCTTTTGCAATGCACTGCGCAGCTTCGCCTGCTGTGAGGCTTCCTTTAAAAGCATTTGGAGCGATAACGATTCGCATAAGCAATGTTAAGTAAATTTTAAGAAAGGAGAACTTTGATGTAGTGATGTATAATGTCTAATCTACAATGTCTGATTTATTATTTGCTGATGTCGATGCAAAATACAAATTCTCATTATTTCTTCGTTTACTGAAGGCAGCCAAAACCAGCAACTGCCAACAAAATCGTTCTGCCCGAACATTCGGGCCGCCAAAGACAAGGGACCCGACCGGATTGCCAGTCCTCATGCTTGCGTAGGTCTCCCGATCCACCTACGACATTATTATTATCAAATGCTACTCATTGCCAATAACAACCGTCCACAAGCGTACATGCCATTCTGTAACCAATCCATTTTTGACATAAGGATCATTTTTTGCAAACGCTTCGGCAACCGATGGATTTTCTCCCTTGAAAATTAAAATGGCACTGTCTGCAGGGTTTGCAAGTGCGCCTCCCATAATCAATGTTCCATTCTTAAAGGCATCCTGCGCTAATTTTAAATGCTCTTCCCGGAAAGCTTTACGCCGTTCGGTATAATCATCCACGGTGTTGTAAAACAAGATATAGTAGTTGTTGTTCATTTTTAAAATTTAAATGAAAGGACAAGGTATCTGATGGCCGCATAGTATGCTGTTTTAAATTCAGCCACTGTCACCAATAAAAATTTTGCAGGCATTCATGAAATGTCTACAAATCACCGGCATTATTATTTTGTAAAACCACCTGTATAAACCAACTGACATCAGCAACCTTCGGCCTTAACTAAAACCCAAGCACTTCTTTCATAGAATAAATCCCTTTTTTGCCTGCAAGAAATTCTGCCCCGAGAACAGCTCCTTCCGCAAATCCTTTGCGATTATGTGCGGTATGAATTATTTCAATATCATCTACTGGTGAAGAGTATTTTACAGAATGTGTTCCCGGTATTTCATCTATTCTTTTGCTGATGATTGAAAGTTCGTTCTTATTTCCGGTATTATTCTTAACCCATTTATTTTTTTCATCCGAAACTTCAATGATTTGCTCAGCAAGTGTGATAGCCGTACCGCTTGGTGCATCTTTTTTTTGTGTGTGATGAATTTCCTCTATCGCTACATGGTAGGAGGGGTGCGCTTTTAAGAGTGTTGCTAATTTTTTATTTAACTCAAAAAAAATATTTACGCCAACGCTAAAATTACTTGCATATAAAAACGCGCCATTTACTTCTTTACATTTTTCTTCAATAGTTTTTAATTGATCCAGCCAGCCAGTAGTGCCACAAACAACCGGTACATTTTCATTTAAGCAAAATAAAATATTTGCTACTGCACTGTGTGGATTGGTAAATTCAATGGCGACATCGGCTGTTTGAATATTTTCTTTTGTGAGATCATGCAGGTTTTGATCAGTGATCCTTAAAACAATTTCATGGCCTCTTTGCAAAGCAATTTCTTCAATGGCGTGGCCCATTTTACCGTATCCTAATAAAGCGATTTTCATAAATAAATGATTAAAAATAAAAGATGAATTTACGGCAGCCCCAACAATGGTTTTGAATTTTTTTCTTTAAAAAAGAATACTAAAGAAACTCCCGGATTATTCATGTTGGAGATTCCCGGATGGATTTTCATTCCAATATCGGGGCTTACATCAAAAGCTTTCAAATGCGCGTCAACGGTGGCATCCACTACATTTAATGCCCAGAAACCAAGAAAAACCAAAACTGAATAATCTATATTTTGCCTGAAAATATTTCTGTTGAGCCGCAGATCCTGATTCGTTAGGAATTGCAGGTTTGGAGCCACTCTCATGCTATCTGCATGCGTGGCGCGTGAACGATAAATTACGGCATTCCTCAAATCCCTGTATGTGTGTAAATTATAAAAAAATACATAGGCTGTAGTTCCTAACGCGCCATAAATAATTGGGATCTTCCAATATTTTTTATTGTACCATTGTCCCCAGCCCGGCAAAATGGCAGAGCGAAGCATCGCTGTTTTCGGATTAAATTTTTTTAAGGCAGTATCTGATGCCAACAAACTTTTGCCCGACGTATCTGCTGTATTACTTTTTAAAATAACCGTGTCGTGTTTTTCTGTTAGCGTTGTATCGGTAGCTTTCGCCAAAGTGGTATCTTCTTTTTTTATAACTTTTTCATTTTTTTTTATCAAAGAAGTATCGTGTTGCTGCGCAAAAATGGCTGTTCCCGGTAACAGAAGGAATAAAAATAAAATGGTAAAAATAAATGAACGTCCCATAATTTTAATCTACCGAAACCTGCATCTTATCTAAAAGTGAACTTAATTCTTCGATAGAAAAATAATCAAAAGTGATGCTGCCGGTCCCTTTTTTACTGTGAGTCATTTTTACTTTCGTACTGAAATGAGATGCTAAATTATCTTCAATTTTTTTCAAAGAAGGTGGCAGTGTTGGTTTTACCGCATTATTAACAGTGTTTTTACCCTGGGTATATAATTTTCTAACAAGGTCTTCTGTCTGGCGCACAGAAAGCTCTTTGCTTTTTATTTCATTAAAAATGTACAATTGTTTGTCCACCACATCCACATTAATGAGCGCCCGCGCATGGCCCATACTGATATTTCCGTTTCTTACAGCTGCCTGGATATCGGGTGGTAATTTCAGAAGGCGGATATAATTGGTAATCGTGCTGCGTTCTTTGCCCATCCGCTCTGCAAGCTGGTCTTGCGTATAGTCCAATTCTTCCATTAACTGTTTATAACTCAGTGCAATTTCAATCGCGTTTAAATCTTCCCGCTGCAAATTTTCAAGTAAAGCGAGCTCAAGAATTTTTGAATCTTTTACGTCTCTTATATAAACAGGTACATCCGCAAGACCGGCGATTTTAGCTGCGCGAAATCTTCTTTCCCCCGCGATGATCCTGTACTTTCCATTTCCAATTTTTGTAACAGTCAGCGGCTGAATAATATCATGAATTTTTACAGAAGCGGCTAATTCACTCAAAGCATTTTCATCAAAATCGTGGCGTGGCTGTTCGGGATTTGCTTCTATCTGGCTTAAAGGAATTCTTGCATTTGCGGGATTTGCTTTATCAGAAGAATCTTTTATTAAATTTTTTTCAGTCATGGAAAGATCGCTGTCTATATTTTGCAACAACGAACGGATTCCTTTTCCTAATGCGTCTTTTTTATTTGGCGTACTCGTCTTCATTTATTGATGGATGATAATTTAAAAAAAGTTTATGGATGCTCCAAAACTTTATCTGTTTGGTTCATTTTCGTCATATTATTTTTTTGTAAAACTTCTTTTGCAAGATTCAGATAATTAATGGCGCCTTTACTTTCAGCATCATAAAGTATAGCGGGTTTTCCGAAGCTTGGCGCTTCGCTCAGTCGTGTATTGCGATGAATGACACTGTTGAAAACCAATTCTTCAAAATGATGGCGCACTTCGTTTACCACCTGGTTGCACAAGCGCAATCTGCCATCGTACATGGTCATTAGAAGGCCTTCGATCTGCAATTCCGGATTGAGCCGGTTTTGAACTATTTTAATCGTATTTAATAATTTTCCCAATCCTTCAAGGGCAAAAAATTCTGCCTGAACAGGCACCACTACGCTATCCGATGCAACCAGCGCATTCACGGTTATTAATCCCAAAGACGGTGAACAATCAATGATAATAAAATCGTATTGATCGCGGATTTGTTTCAATACATTTTTCAAAACAGTTTCCCGATCCGGATAGCTTATCATTTCAATTTCAGCACCCACGAGATCAATATGTGATGGCATCAGATCGAGGTAAGGAATTTCTGTTTTTAGTATCACATCTTTTGGCGAAGTTTCATTTACCATACAATCGTAAAGGCCGGTAGTTACATTATGAAGATCAAAACCAACGCCGGTAGTACTGTTTGCCTGCGGATCTGCATCTACCAATAACGTCTTAAACTCAAGCACGGCAAGGCTTGCAGCGAGATTGATGGCTGTAGTTGTTTTTCCAACGCCGCCTTTTTGATTGGCAATTCCTATTATTTTTCCCATAATTCGTTTTCGCTTATTCTTTTTCTTTTAGATTTGGATTCATTGATTTAATCCTTTTTACTAAATTCAAATACTGCTTATTTGTTGTTTTACTGTTGAACCTTGAACCTTGAACAATCCCGCAAATTTAATTATTAGGCAGGTTAAAAATCATTTATTAATCCCCTAACTTCTAACAATTTGTTATTTGTATAGGTGGATAAGTTGAAAAGCAATTAATTTTATGCCCATGTACACGATAATCAGCGGCACAAACCGGATAGGCAGTCATACCGAAAAAGTTGCGAGGGAATACCAACGCATTCTGAAAATTAAAAATATTGACGTAAACATTTTTACTTTAAAAGGCCTCGATGTCCTTCACCGTTCAGACGAAATCATCAAAGCAGAAGCGGAAATTTTAATTCCTACACAAAATTTTATTTTTATTATTCCCGAATATAACGGTTCTTATCCGGGAGTTCTTAAAGCGTTGATTGACAATAGCGACACAAGAAAAGTATGGAATTTTAAAAAGGCTTTATTAACTGGTGTCGCTACCGGGAGAGCAGGAAATCTGCGTGGAATGGATCATCTTTCTGATACCTTGCATTTTATGAAAATGAACGTTTTTTATAACAAACTTCCGATTTCAATAATTGATAAAGTGATGGATAAACAAGGCCGTCTGAACGAGGAAACACTACAGGCAGTAAACAAACAAATAGATGAATTTCTTACTTATTAAAACAGGTTAAATTAATATAAAAAAGATGCGTACTCCACTTGGAACTTTTATTATTATCATCATCATGATTTTACTGGATATATATGTTTTCCTTGCAATAAGATCAGTAAGTCATTCTGCTTCTTCGAGATTAAGAACAGTTATTTATGTTATTTATTGGATTATTGCGATTGTAGCGATAGCGGGCCTGTTACTTTTTATTTTTACAGGACCAGAATTTTTGCCGAAAAAAGTAAGAACGTATCTTTTTGCCAGCATTCTTGCTTTCGTTTTTGGTCAATTGATTTCCTCGGTTTTCTTGCTGATAGATGATGTACGACGATTGATTCAGTGGCTCGCGGGAATCGCTTTTTTCAGAAATACCGAAGTTTCACAGATGAACGGCGATGGCATCAGCCGCTCTGTATTCCTTAGCTGGATTGGATTAGCGGCCGGAACCACCCTTTTTGGAAGTTTAATTTATGGATTTTCCAATAAATATAATTACAGTGTGAAACGTATAAAACTTGCATTTGATAATTTGCCTCCTGGTTTTAAAGGATTAAAAATTGTCCATTTCAGTGATGTGCATTCCGGAAGTTTTATGAATAAAAAAGCAGTGGAGCATGGCGTAGAAAAAATTATTGCCCAAAATGCCGATCTGGTTATTTTTAGCGGCGATCTTGTGAATGACCGGGCTCCCGAAATGATGAATTACATGGACGTTTTTAATCAAATAAAAGCCCCGATGGGCGTGTATTCTACCTTTGGAAATCATGATTATGGAGATTATGTAAAATGGCCTTATGATGGCGTAACGAAAGAACAAAATTTAATCAACCTGGCAAAAATTCATGCAGCACTTGGCTGGCGATTGATGATGGATGAACATGTGGAACTGGAGAGAAACGGTGATAAAATCGCCTTGATCGGCATTCAAAACTGGAGTGCCAAAGCGCGTTTTCCAAAATATGGCAACATGAAAAAAGCGTATGCAGGAGCTGAGAAATATCCTTTTAAAATTTTAATCAGTCATGATCCCAGTCATTGGGACGCGCAGGTGCGGCCCGAATATTCTGATGTTGATCTAACATTAAGCGGGCATACTCACGGCATGCAATTTGGCGTAGAAATTCCCGGATTCAAATGGAGTCCGGTTCAATATGTTTATAAAGAATGGGATGGCTTGTATGAAGAAGGAAAACAAAAATTATATGTAAATCCGGGATTTGGATTTATTGGATATCCGGGCAGGGTAGGGATTTTGGCTGAAATAACGGTAATTGAATTGGTTTAAAAATTCCTCTTTCATCTTCTGCTTTTCAGTAAATATCTTTTACATTTTCATTTTTTAATTATTACTATTATATATTTCCTGCTGCTGTTGGCGTCCCCGCCAACAGTGAAGTTCAAAGCAGAATGGTACATCTCCTTCTTCACAATTGTTTAGTAGTTTTGAATGCATGTGGCTGCCGACTGCTGTTGGTCTTTAGCTCAACAGGCCAATTGCATGTTCCCCATTTTATAAAAAACATTTTATGACTCCAACTTATTACATTGAATTTTTAACGGCAACCATCTTTGGATGGAATCATCTTTTGAAAGGTGACGAATATAAAAAGATTATCGTTGATTCATTTGCATGGCTGGTAAAAGAGAAAAGATGTACAATAAATGCATTTGTGATCATGCCGAACCACATCCATTTGATTTGGAAAATATCAGATGGGATTGAAAGGAAAAATGTTCAGGGAGCTTTATTTAGTTTTACCGCTCATGAATTTAAAAAGTTGTTGAAGAAAAATAATACCGGATTGCTGGATGAGCATTTTGTAAATAAGCTGGACCGACAATATCAATTTTGGCAAAGAGAGCCGATGGTGAAAGAATGCTGGACAAAAAAGTTCTTCCAACAAAAATTCAATTATACTCATTTTAATCCTTGTCAAAGCCATTGGAATCTTGCTGAAAAACCAGAAGATTATAAATATTTGAATAAAGTCATTGCTGTCGTTATCCTTCTGTCGAAAATAAAAAGATAGAATCTGCGTCAAAAATATTTTAAAAAAAATATTACAAAAAGAAGGAATTGGTTTATATTGAAAACAATTTAATCACTTCTAAAAAATCGCTTTATGAAGAAACTTCTTTTCCCCGCTATTTTTTTTATTTCTGTTTCAGCAAATGCACAAAAACACCAACTGGTAAAACTTTGGGAAACTGACACAGTAATCAATGTTCCTGAATCAGTTTTGCCGGATTTAAGCAAAAACATTTTGTATGTTTCTTTGATCGAAGGCGGCCCCTGGGATGCCGATGGAAAAGGAGGTGTAGCGAAATTATCCTTATCCGGAAAAATAATTGATACCAATTTTATCACCGGTTTAAATGCGCCTAAAGGTTTGGGGAAATTTGGAAACCGGCTTTATGCTGCTGACCTTAGTGAAGTGGTAGTCATTGATATCAATAAAGGAAAAGTGGAAAAGAAAATTCCCATTCCCGATGCTTCAGGATTAAATGATATAACCATTTCAAACAAAGGCGTGGTCTATGTTTCCGATTCCAAAACCAGCAAGGTCTGGAAGATTCAAAATGATCAACCTTCTTTATTTCTTGAAAATATCAAAGGAGCCAATGGTTTGAAAGCAATTGGCGATGATTTGATTTATGCCGAGGGTAAGGATTTAAAGAAAGCAGATGCCAATAAAAAAATCTCTTTGATTGCAACGGTTACAGAAGGCATTGATGGGATAGAACCGGTTGGCAATGGCGATTTCCTGGCTACTTCGTGGGTTGGCTACATTTATTATGTGCATGCCAACGGAAATGTCGAGACTTTGTTGGAAACTCATGATCAGAAAATCAATGCAGCCGACATTGGTTATAATCCTGCCAGGAAGATCGTTTATGTTCCAACATTTCTTCATAAAACAATTGCAGCGTATCAGTTGAAGTGAGGGGAAGGTTGAAGGTTGCAAGGTTGAAGGTTGCTATAAATCCCACATCCTAAATCCTACATCCCTAAAATCCTAAATCCTAAATCCCTAAATTCTACATCCTAAATCTTTACAATTTTATTTTCCAAAAATCATAACTTTAATTTAAAAATAATTTTATGGAACTAACTATCCGGGTGGAAGGCGACGACGCAGTTACCGATGCCAAAAGCCTTAAAGATTTTCTTGAAAACCGAAGTGCAAAAGGACTTAATGAAGTTGAAATGTCCAGGGCGGTGCATAAAGAAGGGGAGCAGGGACTGGGTAGTTTTATTGGTAGCCTGCTGCTGAAACTTGCCGGCGGCGATGAAGTAGTAAAAGGTATCGTTACCCTGCTGAATACCTGGGCGACACAACATGATAAAAGAATCCATTTGCCCAATGGAGTAATTATACCGGCCAATACGCTTTCGCCCGAACAAATAGTGGAAGTAGTTAGTAAAATTAAGGATCAGTCGTAAACCAATTGAACGATGGATGTTCAAAAAACAAAAGTAATACTGGTAGGTAATTCCGTATTTCCGACGTGGGGTGGAGAAAAAAAAGACATCCCTAACGTGGAACAAAATATGGACTTGCTTAAAAAGGTTTTTACTGATCCGAATTATTTTGGAATACCTGATGATGCGAAACACCTGGTCGAAATACAAAACGGATCATCACAGGAAATATTACTGACTGTAAAACATGAAACAAAATCGTTTTTAGAAAAAGACCTGTTTGACAGGTTGATCTTTTATTATAGTGGCCATGGAATACCCGGAGAAGATTCGAATCTTTTTTTTGCATCAAAAGATACGGTAAGAAGTGATTACGAAATTACATCGGTTAATTCTCACCGGTTGTTCTCTTATTTGGAAGCCTTTGGTGCAAAGGAACTTATCGTAATATTAGATTGCTGTTATGCAGCACAGAGCAAAGAAAACCAGGGTGATGCTGATTCCCTGATTTCAAAAAGCTTACCCGAAGATAAAGCAGAACTTGAAGAATCTGAAAATGGCATTTACTATCTTTTTGCGGCAGGGAAAGACAATGTTGCAAAATTTAACCCCAAGGAGCCTAAAAAACCCACTTATTTTACAGAAGCACTCTTAAGCACGATAGGAAAGGGAACAGAACCCGGACAGGATTTTATTACCATAGGCGAAATATACATACAGCTGCGGAAATAAATAGCCGAACTAAAGAAAACGGCCGATGCAGATATTCCTGATCCGAGGCCGGTATTGCAGGGAAATGTAAACGGTTTTCTCTTTTGTAAAAATATAAAGTTCAAAAACCAGGAAGATAAAGACTGGTCAGAGTTGCGGAAAGATCCAAGCCGTCAAAAGTGGCTTCAATTTAAGACCAAGTATCCTGAAACGAGGTTTGAAAAAGAAATGAATGATCTTATCAGCAGGATGATAAAAGGAGAAAAGGCCTTGAAAATTTTGGAAGAGAAAAAGGATATAGACCTGGCCATTGAAATAAAAACCGGTTATAAAGATATTCCTTACATCATGAAGGAGGCAGACAGGTTCATAAACAATCTTGCTGCAAACCCGATAGATGAAAATGAGGTGCAAAGCGCCACATTCAATGATGCTTCTCCCGGCAACGATTTTCCCAATGCATCCCTGATGGAGTCTGCCGGCAGTGCTACTGAAAAGGAACCGGCAACGAAATCAATAATTGATGTGGGTTCTTTTAGCACCAGGTATAACAATACTGCCAGGTCCTGATATGATAATATAAAATGTATTAGTTAAAACAAACATTCATGAGCAGCGAGGAAATCGAAAAATTAAATAGCGAGATTGAAGCACAACCTCAAAATTCTGTTTTATACAATAACCTTGGAAATATTTATTTTAGCGGGGACAATTTTGAAGAGGCAAAAAAGAATTATCAAAAAGCTATTGATCTGAATCCCAATGTAGCTGTTTACTATGAAAACCTGGGCCTCGCAAATGATCAATTAAAAAACCTTGCTGCGGCTGTTGAGTGTTATGAAAAAGCTTGTGCACTTGATCCTTCCTGGAATATCTATAACAAACTCGGAGTAGCCTATTTTAAGCTGAACCAATACGAAGCCGCTATCAGCAATTATTTACAGGCTATTGAGCTGAAGAAAGACGAGGCGATACTTTTTGAAAATATAGGACTTGCTTATGAAAATTCAGGTAAGCTGCGAGAGGCTCAGGACGCATATTTCAAAGCAGTTTTACTCGAACCCGGCAATTATAGTTATCAAAATACGCTGGGAGTTTTTTTGTTGAAGCAGGAGAAATATGATTTGGCTGTTGAGCATTTTAAAAGTGCCATCACACTTGGAAAAGGTGAAGCAGTTTTGTATGATAATATCGGGCTCGCTTACGAAAAGTTAAACAAAGATAAAGAGGCCGAGGAAGCCTATCGGAAAACGATAGAAGCTGAGCCGGCAAACTCGATTTATCTGAACCGGCTCGGTGTTTTTTTGTATAGAAAAAAAAGATTTGAAGAAGCCATTCAGTTTTATAAAAAAGCCATAGAAAACAATCCTTCGATAGCTGTGTACTGGGACAATCTAGGGCTTGCTTATGAAGATTCCGGGCAATTTAAAGAGGCAAAAGCTGCTTATCAAAAATTAGCAGAACTTCAGCCGGAGGCTACCAATTCTTATTATAAACTGGCTCTTGTATTGATAAAAGAGAAAAATTTTCCGGAGGTGATTCGTGTTTTAAAAGAAGGATTAGCGCGCGATGCCAATAATATGGAATCACTGAAGTTGCTTGGCCAATACCAGGAAAACCAGGAACTTTATGAAGATGCTTTTAATACTTATTTACGGGCATTGAAACTGCAACCTGACGATGAATATTTTAATAACCGTGCAGGAATCTGCGCTTATAAATTGAAACAGAACGATGAGGCTATAAAATATTATCAGAAAGCCATTTCTGCTAATCCTAAAGTAGCCGTCTATTATGAAAATTTGGGCTTATCTTATATACAGCTAAAAAACTGGCCGAATGCTATACAAGCCTATGAAACGGCGATTTCGATTCAACCCTCCGAAGATACCTACAATGCGCTGGGCATTGCAAACTATAACTCGGGCAACGATAAAGAAGCAATTATCAATTACAAAAAAGCGATTGAATTAAGTAAAGAATCAAATAAGGAAGAAGCCGTTTATTACAGCAATATCGGCCTCTCTTACGAAAACCTGGGCGATAAAGTAAATGCGGAGGAAGCGTATAAAAAAGCAATCGCGCTTGAACCAGGCAATTATTCCTATCAAAACCGGATAGGGGTTTTTTATTTTTTGAATCAAAATTATGATGCGGCTATTGAGCATTATACAAAGGCCATCAGTCTTAATAAAGAAGAGGAAATATTATACGAAAACCTGGGATTGGCCTACGAAAAAAAAGAAATGCCGGATGACGCCCTCAATACTTATAAAGAAGCGCTGGAAATAATGCCGGGAAGCGAAATAATTAATACGAAGGCTGGCGAACTTTCCTACAAAAAAGGGGATTACGAAACAGCTCTTGATTTTATAAAAAAGGCCATTGATGAAAACCCGGGAAATCCGGTTTATTATGATAATATGAGCCTTGCTTACAGAGCATTGGGAAATTATGAGCTTGCAAAACAGGCAATAGACAAAGCAGTCGAACTCGATCCGAAAAATGCAGTCTATTATAACAATTATGGACTTATTTATTATTATGAAAAAGATTATCCAAATGCCATTAAATATTATAATGAAGCGATTTCTTTAGACGCTAAAAACGAAATTTATTTTGACAATCTTGGACTGGTTTATGAAGAGATGGAAGATTATAAAACTGCACTTTCTGTTTATGAAACAGGCTTAAATGTGTCAAATAGAAAAGATAATTTTCTGAACCTTATCGGCCTGATGTATTATTATCAGAATATTATGCCTGATGCCATTATTGCCTATAAAAAAGCAATCAGTATCAACACTTCCATAGCTGTTTATTGGGCTAATCTTTCATTAGCTTACACTAAAGTGCCGAATTATGCAGAGGCAGAAAAAGCGATGAAACAGGCAGTAGCTTTGAATGATACGGAAGAATATCGTCAGCGCCTGAATGAGATTAAAGAACTGGCGTTAAACATTGAAGGTTAAAACATCAGCCTTCGATGCGAGCCTGATAGTTTTATTAGCAGGAGTTATTGTTAATTAAATCTCCCTGTAATATCTCTAATACCTTTTCAGCTTTCAATTCAGGAATATAATCCTGGATGGTAATCGCCTCAGGATTGTTGCCCCATTTCATATTTTGGTTTGTAAGCAAGTAATTTTTTACTCCCAGGTGAAAAGAAAGATGGGAGGGGCCTGATACCACACTGATCAGGCCTCCCTGCACGCTTTTTAACAGATTGACCACTTTCACAAGAGGTTCATTGTACATTTCCGATACATTTGGACCCGTAATATAATTTCTTGGATCGCGGTTATGTCCAATTATACAAAAACTTCTTTCAGGCATAAGATCGGTTAATCGCTGCCATTCCTCTCTTAACCAGCATTGACACGCAGGCAAAGAGCGTGAAAAAGGAGCAATGATATAATCATAAGGACACATCTCGAACTGTTCAAATTCAAGCTCTGCCTTCAGCGGAGTTTCAGGAACTTCTAATCCTAAAAAAGCAAAGTGTGCCTGGCTCATGTAATAATTGTTTTCTGATGAGATGGTAAAAGCCCGGCTGATATCCAGCTTTAGAATTACGTCATAAAAAGCGTCTTCTCTTTCCTGTAATTTAATATTATATTTCTTTGGAATCATAGAGAAAATCGCTGTCGCTTCCGGATGAATTTGAACGTGTAGCTCATCTCGTTTGGACAAATCAATGATGACTGGAAGAACCCCAAGAAAGTCTCCGATTAAGCCATCATTACATATTAAAAGTGTCATCAATTAAAATTAAACCGGTTTTGAGACAATAATTATTCTTTGATTATGTAAGCCTGGTATTCTGCTTCTGTGTTTTGAAAAGGTATTCCGAAATCATTGTAGGCTTGTCCTACGCCCGGGCAACCTGGCCACAGGTAATCATCAAGCACCATAATTCCTCCTGAGATCAATCTGGGCCAAAACCACTGCAGGCAGGCTTTAACAGATAAATAAAAATCGGTGTCAATATGAACAAAAGAAAAATTCAGTCCCGAATACTGTTGCGCTGATTCAGGAAAAATTCCTTTAATCAGTGTCACATTGTTATGCGTATCTTTTAGAAA
>JBQCFO010000477.1:0-2166 GCA_051959055.1 Ginsengibacter sp.
TGGCTTTTTTGCCTCGATTTTAATGTACTCAGCCGCACAAGGAACATGGAACCAGTGATAGCTGATTTGAAGTGCACCAAAATATTAATTGACCATCATCAGCAACCACAAACAGAAGCATTCGATTATGGCATTAGCGATACCGGAAAAAGTTCTACTGCCGAAATGGTTTTTGATTTTATCATCAACAGCGGACATGCTGAAAAAATAAATATTGAAGTTTCAGAATGTTTATATGCCGGAGTAATGACGGATACCGGCTCATTCCGATTTAATTCTACTTCCGCAAATGTTCATAGAATGGTGAGCAAATTAAAAGAAACAGGGTTTAATCACAGCCAGATACATGAAAATTTATTTGATAATTTCATGGAATCAAGATTCCGGTTTTTTGGTAATACCCTGCTAAACCGGATGGAAATATTTTATGAATATAATACTGCTTTGATTGCCATACCTCAAAAAGATCTGATAAAATTTAATGTAAAAACCGGGGACACCGAAGGACTGGTTAATTTTCCATTAAGTATTAAAGGAATCAAACTGGCTGCAGTAATTATAGACCGGGGAGATGAAAGAAAAAGTTCTTTCAGAAGCAAAGGAGGATTTGATGTAAATACGTTTGCAAGGAAATATTTTAACGGAGGTGGCCATTTTAATGCTGCAGGTGGAAAAAATACGGAACCATTAGAAGTAGTGATAGAAAAATTTAAACAAGCAATTAAGGAAAACGAAGACCAATTAAACAATTAACCATTTATAAAAAATCAAACATGAACAAAACTATTTGCCTGGCTGCCGCGGCTTTTATCTTTCTGGCATCAGGCTGTAATCAGCAAAAATTTGTAAAAGACGCTGATGGAACTGAACATAAAATTATCAGAAATGAAAGTGGCAAAAAAGCCGTTGCCGGCGAATTTATGCAGGTAAATATTGTAGCAAAGTACGGCGACAGCGTGCTTTTTAGCAGCGTACAAAGCAGCCAGCCACGCTTCATTCCTTTTGATACCGTGCAGATGCCTCCTTATTTTAAAGAAGTACATGAAGGCGATAGTTTGGTGATCAGGCAATCAACAGATTCACTGATAAAATCTGGTCAGGCAGCGCCTTTTATGAAAAAAGGTCAATACATGGTGCAAACTTTTAAAATCGTAAAACTTTTTCCAAGCAAAGAAGCAGCTGATAGCGCTGCCAAACCTTTTGAAGCGGCAGCAAAAATTTACAACAGTAAAAAAACCGAAGAGCGTATTGAAAAGGAGATTGCAACAGATGATTCTTTGGTAAAAGCTGATGATAAGATCATTCAGGATTTTATGGCTAAAAATAATCTGAAAGGCAACAAAACGAAATGGGGAACTTATGTAGTAATTGACAGCGCAGGCACAGGTCCGATGATTGGGAGTAATGATGTAGCTGTTGTAAACTATACAGGCCGTACGTTTGAAGACAGCACTTTTGATTCAAACACCAATCCCAAATTCGGACATGTTGAACCATTGTATGTGGATATGAGCGAATATCGTGTGATTCCGGGATGGATTGACGGTTTGAAACTGATGCAAAAAGGAAGCGTAGGAAAAATCATTATTCCTTCCTATTTAGCCTATGGAAAAAATGGCGCTCCTCCAAGAATTGCTCCTAATTCAAACCTTGTTTTTGACATTAAAGTTACTGATGTGATAGATCAGGAAGCATATCAGAAAGAACAGGAAAAGCAACAAATGCAAATGCAGATGCAACGCCAGATGATGGAACAAATGCAAAGGCAAATGCAGCAACAGCAACAGCAAAAGAACCAGGCTCCGAAAGGAAAATAGAGCTGGATAATTTAAAACTTCAAAACGCCGGGATTTATTGATAATTCCGGCGTTTTTGTTGCCGGTTACTATACACCAATGAATGCACGTGTCTATTATTGGAAATAAAAATCTGTAATATTTGTCTGTTTGCTGAATCCTTTTTCGGGACGGGTGCGATAAAAGTTTTAAATTGTAACTTCAAAAAATGTAATTATGGAAACAGAGCAACAAACACCAGTATCTACTTTTGCTCAGATGGTGGATAAGCTTAGGAATAAAAGCGAGGAAGAACTTAAAATCCTGTACACACGGTTTTTCTCAGATGAGTTAATTGAGGAGTGGAAAAAGATAACCAGTAATGGTGATT
>JBQCFO010000478.1:0-2218 GCA_051959055.1 Ginsengibacter sp.
AAACTTTGCAGCCATAATCAATTTTATTTTAGATGAATTATACGAAACTAATACATTCTTTGAATATTTTCTATATTTTATAAACTTTGTTTGAAATACTTTTTTATTTATGTTGTTATTCTTAGATTTGCATCAGATTAGTTCTTAAAATTGTGGGGTGATGAAATTTTTGGCAGACATGCCCTCTTGTCTCGGGGGTGAGGATAACAGGATAAACATAGCATAGAGCCGTTCCGGTGAAAGCCGGGGCGACCAGGGTCGACCACTGAACTTTGTGCTACGGCTAACTGCCTCGTGAAGGTTCGAGCCCTTCCCCTACAGCTTTGATAAAAATAAAAAAACCTTTGTAATGCATTACAAAGGTTTTTTTATTTTTATACTTTTAAAATTTGATTTTTATAAACCACTTAGGGTTAATCCGATCTGGTAAAGTTTCATATCGGGCCCTGCTCCATCTTTTAATACTTTATTCAACTGGTAGGTACCAAAAAGAGAGAAAATACCATAACCAACCCGGGCAGTGGCCATGAAGCGGGTACCGTTAATAAAACGGCTACTGGTAATTTTCTCAGTATATCCATTGAGCAACTGGTCATTATTGCTTTGCAAATTTTTACCTTTAGTATGAGCATTTACCAATGTTCCGATTTTCACCCCCAATGCGGCTTTCACACTTTTGTTAGGATTGTTTGGTCTGGAAGTATATCTGAATTCCAATGGAATTTCAAGGTAGCTTGTTGCTAACTTATATTTTTTAAAATGATTAGCAGAATCTAAAGGAGTAAAAGGCAGTAATCCAGGTGCAGCCTCCAGGTCAATACTCATTTTTTTAAAAAAAATATTGCTGGTACTGATGCCTGCACCAACACCTAGACTATATTTGGGAGAATTTTTAAAGGGTTTGTTCAGCATAAAATAGGCACTAAAACCCCTGGAAAGCCCACTTTGATGACTACTAATAGCATCAGGCATTCCTGACCAGTGATCCGACGAAAGCTGGATCATAAAATGATCTCCCGAACGGTTTGTCAGATTGAGCTTGTTGGAATTTGTAGTACTGTCATGTTTTTCCTGAGCAAAGGCCATTGAAAAAAACATACAGCTGGTAACTACAAAAACAATTTTCTTCATAAATTTCATTAAGTTGGCAAATGTATTTGTTACAGGGTTAAAGAAAGGTTAAATAGAACTAAAAGAAATATAATAAGATAAATCGGTCATTTCTTTATATATTCATTTAGAAGATTAACGCTATTAGTTTACCCGTTTATTCAATAAGTTAATTAAATGCCTGGTTTTTAAACAAAAGGAATACGCTTAAATTTGCACCAATTATGACAGAATCAAATATTAAAATAAACGTTCACCTGAACGATGATAAAGTGCCACAGCAAATAAACTGGGAGGCATCCGGCAGCAGTGCCGATTCTATTCAAAAAGCAAAAGCGATGTTGCTGGCTTTTTGGGATGGTGCAGAAAAAACCGCCTTGAGAATTGATCTTTGGACAAAAGATATGATGACCGATGAAATGGCCGATTTTTATTACCAGGTCTTCATAACCATGGGCGACACTTTTGAAAGAGCAACCCGGAGAGCTGATTTAGCAGCAGAAATAAAGAATTTTGCGAAAGAATTTCATCAAAAATTTGTAGAAAAAGAGCAATCAATTAGCTAATTTGAAAAGTTGGAAATGGAAATTCACGTTATTTCTTCATTTACTGTGAGCAAATTTTGGAATCATCCTGATAATTCAATAATTCAATAATTGGATAATTCAGTAATTCAGTAATAATTTACTACTTTGAAAATGGAAATTCACGTTATTTCTTCTTTTACTGTGAGCAAATTTTGGAGTCATCCTGATAATTCAATAATTTAATAATTCAATAATACATGTCATTAGAACAAAAAGTAATGGCCGATCTGAAAACGGCGATGCTCGCTAAAGATGAAAAATCTTTACGATCTCTTCGTGCCATTAAGTCAGCAATTATCCTTGCAAAAACAGCCGAAGGAGCAAGTGGCCCAATAAAAGAAGAAGATGAAATAAAACTTCTTCAAAAACTCGTAAAACAAAGAAAGGATTCTCTTGAAATTTATGAAAAACAAAACCGTGAAGATCTTGCTCAAAAGGAAAGAGAAGAAATCAGGGTAATTGAGAAATTTTTGCCCAAGCAAATGGATGAAGCAGAATTAAGTACCATCATTCAAAAAATA
>JBQCFO010000479.1:0-10646 GCA_051959055.1 Ginsengibacter sp.
GATTATAATCAATTATTAAAGGATTGTTTGAAACAAAAGCCCGAAGCGCAGAAAATGCTTTATGAGCATTTTGCTCCTTCCATGCTGGGATTGTGCTTCAGATATACCAAAAGTGTGAATGATGCGGAAGAAGTGTTGCAGGAAGGATTTGTAAAAGTATTTACGAGATTAAAACAGTTCAAAGGTGAAGGAGAACTGGGTGCCTGGATTCGCAGAATTATGGTCAATACCGCCCTGACCTATTTAAAAACCCATCGCAGATACAGAGACGAGCTTTCTTATAACGAAATGCCTTTGCATGTTGTTTCTACAGAAAATCCACAGATTAATTTACAAATAAAAGAACTGGCGGAATTGATCCGACAATTGCCAACAGGATTTCAAACCATTTTCAACCTCTATGCGGTAGAAGGATATAAACACGCGGAAATAGCGTCAATGCTGGGAATCAATGAAGGAACATCGCGATCTCAATATGCAAGGGCTCGCATCTTATTGATAGAGTGGATTGAAAGGTTTTCGCTAAAAGAAAAAAACGGCCATTATGGAACAAAATAATTTTGAAAAAAATGTGCAGCAGAAAATGGACGAATTGAAAATTGCGCCATCCGATTCTGTATGGACAAATGTTGAAAAACGCATTGACAAAAAAGAGAAAGACAGAAAAGTGATTTTTATACTTTTCCTTTTGATTGTATTTCTTTTATCTGGTGGTTATTGGCTGTTGAAGTCAACAAAAAATAATCAAAAAAACAATCAACAAATTAGCCAAGTTGTTAAAAATGAAAGCAGCAGCAAAACTACAAATAAGCCTGATTCTTCTTTTGGAAAATCTCAAATAACAGCCGGGGATTATTATGCAAACATTGATTCGGCGGATGTTTCAGCAAAGAAAATAAAAAATGCAAATTCGAATTCTGCAAATAAAGTTGGACAGGATGAGGAACAAAAACAAGAAAGATTATTTAAAGAACTTATTTCAAAACAAAAAGAAAGCTACAGTAAACCAGGAAATAATGCAGATTCTGTATTTCTGGTGAACAAATCTGTTCTGATACCCCCAAACTTATCGAAAAAAGAAACGCAGAATTATGCCGATAATTCCGGCGGCAATGTTGGAAATAAAATCAACGCAGATAGTATTTCAGCACATTTAACAACAGAAAAAACAGAAGAGAAGACAATAGCGGTTGTTGATTCTTCAGCAAAAAATGATTCTCAAAAGAAACAAAAGAGACATTGGAAAATGGGCTTTACTTTATCCGGGGGCGCCTCACTAATCGGGAAAAATCTTTTGGAAAGGGATTTTCCGATAGCAGACTATAATTCGGGAATGCCGCCCGGCGGTATTCCATCGTATTATTACCCACCTTCCCCAATCAAAAATTCAACAGCCTTTGTTGCAGGTGTTTTTTTAGAAAAAAATATTTCTGACAGAGGAAAAATCGCTTTAGGCCTTTCTTACAAATATTATTCTCTGGTAAATAAAGTGGGCAAAAAAGTTGATTCGTTGTTATCCCCCTCGACACAATATTTATCTGTTTCCAACTCGCTTGATTCTTTTAATTCCATTCATACATACCGAAATGCTTTTCACTACCTGGAAGTTCCTGTTTCCTTTAAACTTCAATTAAATAAAAGTAAAAAATTGCCTTTGTTGTGGGAAGCCGGAGTGAATCTTTCTCAATTAATAGGCAGCAACGCTTTACAATTCAAATCAAATCCGGGTGTTTATTACCATGATAATTCTATCTTAAATAAAACCCAGTTTGGATTGCATATAGGATTTACTGCTACACTTTTTTCACAGCAAAGAATGCCTATAACTTTTGGGCCATATTTTTATTATAGCGCTACAAATATTGCTGACAAGGGATTGTACGGCGGGAAGCATTTTAGTTTTGCGGGAATAAAGGCGGAAATTTTGTTCAGGAAAAAATAATTTTATTCAATGCAACACTTATGGCATTTCGATGGTCAATGGACCATGTGAATTTCTTAATAAAAATTATATGATGAATACAAAAGCATTCTTATGGTTAATATGCCTCGCAACTCTTTTTGTCTCCTGCAAAAAAGAAAATATTGAAAGCAAAAAGGATTTTGAAAAGAGCTATCAGAAATGGCTGAATTTTAAAAAAACATCTAATGATTCGTATCAATATACCGTAGGTGGTGGATCGTGGACTGGTATCGGCTGGACGACAATAATTGTGGTAAAAGAAGGAAAAGTGACGAAGAGAGATTTTAAATATATCATACCCACAGACTGGAGTGTAAATATTCCTGATGATAAAAAACAATGGACTGAAAATGAAACTGAAATCAATACGCATGAAGACACGCCGGCTGCGGAGGGTATTACTTTAGATGAGGTTTATAAAAAGGCGAAAAATTTTTGGTTAAGAAAAAGAAATGATGTTCAAGTATATTTTGAGGCAAAAAACAATGGTTTGATTTCTTCATGTGGCTTTGTGCCAAATGGTTGCCAGGATGATTGTTTCAATGGAATTACCATATTCTCAATAGAATGATCGGGATAATAAAATGGGAATAAATAAAAGTAAATGAGTTTTTATTTTTAGAAAAAATGATTTCAGTAAACAGATAAATAATGGTGATTCCTGTTTTTTAAATTTCATTTCAGAAAATTTTTTTTTTGCTGCAACACTTTTTAATTTCTAATGGTCAACAATAAAATGAATCTTTATGAAAAAGTCAATTAAAATTTGTAAGGCAATAATCGTTTTGTTTCTTTTCACTTTTTTAAATAGTTGTGTAAAAGATACCTGCAGGCGGATTTATACATACAGTTATTATTTGCCTGTTTATAAAACTACCGCTGAAGTAAGGGCAAACATAAAAAGCAGCCAGACGCAGGAAATTACAAATCCTGGAAAAATTGTTATTCTCGGCAATTATATTTTCCTGAATGAAGTGGATAAAGGAATTCATGTGATTGATAACAGGAACCCTGCTTCACCAAAGAATGTTGCTTTTATAAACATTCCGGGAAATATGGATTTGGCTTTGAAAGGAAATACTTTGTATGCCGATCTTTATACGGATATGGTAACACTTGATGTTAGTAATCCGCTAAATGTTGTGGTGAAAAAATACAACGAAGGCGTTTTTCCATACCGCATTTATAATTCCGGCTTTTATGGCGATTCTACAAAAATAATTTCTGATTGGATAAAACGCGATACAACTGTTACACAAAGTTGCGGGTATAATCCTGTTTATTATTCTCCGAATGCCTACATGGATTTTTCAAGTTCCTCCTCATCCGGCGGTACAAAAAATTCTTCTTCTCCAATCGGCAAGGGCGGCTCTATGGCTCGTTTTGCAATTGTGAACAACAGGATTTATACAGTTTCCAATACGGATCTAAATGTGTTTGATATCACTGCTGCTGACAATCCCGTTTACAAAAATAAAGTGAACCTTGGTAGCTGGAATGTAGAAACCATATTTCCTTTTAAGGATAAACTATTTATTGGTTCGCAAAGTGGAATGTTCATTTATAATATTAATAATCCGGATAAACCTGTTTCGATAGGCCAATTTTCACACGTGCAAAGTTGCGACCCTGTGATTGCGGATGATAATTTTGCTTATGTAACGCTTCGCTCCGGCTCTGCCTGTCAGGGATTTTCAAATCAGTTGGAGATTCTGCAGTTAAACAACATAACAGACCCAAAACTGGTAAAAGTGTATCCATTTACCAATCCGCATGGATTGTCCAAAGACGGAAATCTTTTATTCATCTGTGATGGAAGCGATGGGTTAAAAATTTATAATGCTGGTGATGTCAATAATCTGCAATTGATAAAACAGATTTCCGGCATCGAAACTTATGATGTGATCGCTTATAATCATATCGCTTTGGTGGTTGCGCAGGATGGTTTGTATCAGTATGATTACTCTGATGTAAAAAATATTCATTTGATTAGTAAAACAGGAATTTCCAAAACGTAGATTATGAGAAAGCATTTATTTTTTGTTTTAATAATTTCTTTGATTTCGCCATTCTATTTATCTGCGCAGATAAAGAAAAATCATTTTCAATCTGTCAGCCAGTTTGCAATTGTTGGCGGCGAAAGCCACATCAATACAGCGTTTCAGACTGTAAACGGAATTAAATTTAGCAATTGGTTTTCGGGAATCGGAATCGGAATTGATTATTACAATTACAAAACCCTTCCATTGTTTTTTGATGGAAGATGGTATTTGGGAGAAGATAAAAAAGGATTTATTTATGGCGATATTGGATATAATTTTCCCGTGAAAAATAAACCCGGAAAGGAAATAGGTTATTACGACACTTATCATTTTGCAGGTGGCATTTATACTGATTTGGGTATTGGATTTAAAACGAAATTTATCCGCAAATCCTTTTTATTATTTAGTATGGGTTATAGTTACAAGCAGCTCAAAACTAAAGTTGGAATAACGCCTAATTGTGAAGGATGTCAGCCTTATTTTTATGATTTTAAATTTGCGTATGGTACAATGATTTTAAAGACAGGAATCATTTTGTAATGAGGTATTACACAAGCGTAAATATTCTCAAAAGGTCTTTGTCGTCAGTAAACAAACAAATATCGCTGATTCTATTTTTTTTAAGAGTCCAAAAACTTCAAATTCCTTTTTATCCCTTCAAACTTTGAACGCTTTAAAGGAGATTTATTAAAGATAATTTTGAACGATTCTTCCGTCAGTTCTTCCCAGTCATTTTTAGAAAAATTCAACACTTCATTCAAAGGAGTAAATTCAATTTCATTGTTGGGTTTTGAAAAACGATTCCAGGGACAAACATCCTGGCAGATATCGCAACCAAACATTTTATTTTCAAACTTGCCTTTCATCTCTTCAGGAATGAGCATATCTTTCAATTCGATCGTGAAATAAGAAATACATTTACTGCCGTCAATTACTTTGTCCGGAAGAATGGCTTCAGTAGGACAGTTGTCAATACATTTTGTGCAGGTGCCACAATAATCTTTTACAAAGGGATTATCATATTCCAATTCCAGATCAGTAATCAAAGTAGCAATGAAGAAAAACGAGCCCTTATTTTTTGTAATTAAATTTCCATTTTTTCCAACCCAACCCAGGCCGCCTTTTACCGCCCAGCTTCTTTCCAAAACCGGCGCGCTGTCTGTAAATCCACGCCCGTTTATTTCGCCGATATTTTGTTTTAAGAGGGATAAAAAAGTTTTCAGTTTTGCCTTAATCACTTCATGATAATCTTTTCCATAAGCATATTTAGAAATCTCCGGTACATCCGCATTTTGTTGTTGTGATGGACAATAATTCAATAATAAAGTGATTACAGATTTTGCTCCGGGAACTAATTTTGTGGGATCAGTTCTTAACTCAAAATAATTTTCCATGTAACTCATTTTTCCGTGAAAGCCCTTATTCAGCCAGGATTCGAGTCGTTTTGCTTCTTCATCAAGCCTTGCGGCTTTCGCAATTCCGCAATAGTCGAATCCTAATGAAACGGCAGTAGATTTAACAAATGAAGTATGGTTTTCTTTTGTGAGCATCAGAAAAATACAAAAGTATCTTATTTGTTTGTTTACTGGCGGCGGTTTATCATTTTATAAATGATTTTCATCAATGGCTTCATCTATGATGCTTTTTAATTCCAAATAATTTTTATACCTCCCGTTATTACGAATATTCACCACAAAAAGAAAACCAGCATATTGTCTCTGGTTATCTACCCAGGGAAAACTGCCGAAAAGCCCCGGACTCGTTAAGGTAACAGCTCTTGTATTTCCAGGCTGCATGATCCATTCGCCGAGACCATAATCCATCCCTTTCGCTTCATTCGGTGTGTAAGCGACTTTTACATTTTTTGTATAATCCTGCTGCATGGCAATGATTGACTTTTCAGAAAGAACTTCTTTCCCTGATATATTTCCATTCTGCAAAATCATTTGAAGAAAATGAATATAATCTTCAGGTGTGCTGCGGGCGCTTCCGGCTGCTGTAGGTACTTTCCCATCGCCCCAATCGGTATTTTTCATTCCGCATGGCACTGCAATTCTTTCATGAAACAACGTTCTGAAATCTTCATGTGAAATTTTTTCAATAACAGCCGCTGCTATTTGCAACCCAATACTGCTGTAATGAAATACGGTTCCCGGAGCGCCTTCCATTGGTTCTCCTGCAATCGTTTCTATAACCTGATCCATCGTATTACTTTTACTAATTATTTCACCTGTTTCTTTAAAATTTCCGGAAGAAATTCCCGTTAGATGCGAAAGGCAATCCTGGATCGTAATCATTCCTTTCTGATGACGGGAAAGTATGGGTAAAAATTTTCCTACCGTATCATTTAAGTGTAATTTTCCTTCATCCACAAAAGTCATTACAAGTGCGGCGCTCAACCATTTGCTGCAACTTGCTATTGGCTGTTGCGATATCATGGAGAAATCTTCTGTTACGTCATTTGTATTTTTGCCTTGTCGTTTTGCGAGGAATTTTAAGATCATTTTTTTCCCAGGAGAAAGATTATTTTCAGATTTATCGTAAATGATTTTTCCATTCTTAAATATTACCAGAGTTGCTCTGCCGCCTAATTCATTGAGGTGATTATCGAGCCATTGATCGACGCTATTAAAATTGTTTTGAGAAAAAGCTAACTGAAAATATAGCAGGAAAGTAGCACAGAGACTGCATTTACGACAGACGTTCTTCAACAAAAGAGACATAATTATCGAAGTTTTTTGTTGGATTAATATTTGATGCTTTAGTTTAAATTTAATAAAGGATTTATAATATGAACCCAGGTAATTTAACCATAAAGTCGCAGGAGATTTTTCAAAAAGCCCAACAGGTTGCTTTTAATGAAAAAAATCCAAATATAGAGGTGGAGCATCTATTGAAAGCGTTGCTTACTGATGAAGACAGTCCTGTCGACTTTCTTTTGAAAAAAAATAATGTAAATGTAAATTTTGTTGAA
The DNA here is from genome assembly GCA_051959055.1 of Ginsengibacter sp. GTDB lineage: Bacteria > Bacteroidota > Bacteroidia > Chitinophagales > Chitinophagaceae > Ginsengibacter. Next base: position 6,980 of record JBQCFO010000479.1, read on the forward strand.
AGTAAAGTAGATGAAAGCATCAGTAAACTCCCTAAAATGAGCGCTGGCGAACCTGCACAGGTTATCAGCCGCGATATGAATAATGTTTTATTACGCGCAGCGGGAAGCCTGAAAACTTTTGGGGACGAGTTTGTAAGCGTTGAACATTTACTGCTTGCAATCGTGCAGGGAAATGACAATGCTGCCAAGATTTTAAAAGATGCGGGTCTTACCGAAAAAGGCTTGATTGCAGCAATTAAAGATTTGAAAAAAGGCTCTACTGTTTCTTCCCAAACTTCCGAAACACAATTCAATGCATTAAATAAATATGCAAAAAACCTCAATGAATTAGCAAGAAGTAATAAACTTGACCCTGTCATTGGAAGAGATGAGGAAATCAGGAGAACGTTGCATATTTTGTCAAGAAGGACTAAAAATAATCCTATCCTTGTTGGCGAGCCTGGTACGGGTAAAACCGCTATTGTAGAGGGCCTCGCCAACAGAATTATTAGTGGTGATGTTCCGGAAAATCTAAAATCCAAAATAATTTATGCGTTGGATATGGGGCTTTTAATTGCCGGAGCAAAATATAAAGGTGAGTTTGAAGAACGATTAAAATCAGTGATTAAAGAAGTAGGAGATAGCGATGGAGAAATCATTTTATTCATTGATGAAATACATACTTTGGTGGGTGCCGGCGGGGGAGAAGGAGCGATGGACGCTGCGAATATTTTGAAACCTGCGTTAGCGCGTGGTGAACTAAGAGCAATTGGTGCAACCACTTTAAATGAATACCAAAAATTCTTTGAAAAGGATAAAGCCCTTGAAAGAAGATTTCAGAGAGTGATGGTAGATGAACCGAGTGTGGAAGATGCAATTTCTATTCTGAGAGGTTTGAAGGATCGTTATGAAACCCATCATCATGTACGTATAAAAGATGAAGCCATTATTGCCGCAGTTGAATTATCAAACCGTTATATTACCGACCGTTTTTTACCGGATAAAGCAATAGACCTGATTGATGAAAGTGCAGCCAAGCTTAGACTTGAGATGAATTCAATGCCCGAACAATTGGACAATCTTGAAAGGCAAATCCGTCAATTAGAGATAGAAAGAGAAGCGATTAAACGCGAAAAAGATGAAGGGAAATTAAAAGAATTGAATACTGAAATTTCAAATCTTTCGGTGGAGCGCGACACCTTCAAAGCAAAATGGCAACAGGAAAAAGAACTGGTAGAAAAAGTGCAGAATGCAAAAGCGGAAATGGAAAATTTAAAAATGGCTGCCGAAAAAGCAGAGCGTGAAGGTGATTATGGAAAGGTAGCAGAGATCCGATATGGCAAGCTTCAGAACCAGGAAAAATTAATTGCCGAATATACAGTTGAGCTTGAAGAAATCAATGAAAAAAGGTTATTAAAAGAAGAAGTAGATGCAGAAGATATTGCAGAAAGTGTGGCAAAATCAACCGGTATTCCCGTGAATAAAATGCTGCAGAGCGAAAAAGATAAATTGCTCAATCTTGAAGATGAATTGCACAAAAGAGTAGTAGGGCAAGATGAAGCGATTGAAGCTGTTGCAGATGCAGTACGCAGGAGCAGCGCGGGTTTGCACGATCCACGCAAACCGATCGGTTCATTTATTTTCCTGGGCACAACCGGCGTTGGAAAAACAGAACTGGCAAAAGCATTAGCAGAATATTTGTTTGACGATGATAGCATGATGACGCGGATTGACATGAGTGAATACCAGGAAAAACATTCTGTAAGCAGGTTGGTAGGCGCGCCTCCGGGATATGTGGGTTATGAAGAAGGTGGTCAGCTCACAGAAGCAGTTAGAAGAAAACCATACAGCGTGATTTTGCTGGATGAAATTGAAAAAGCACATCCTGATGTTTTCAATATTTTGTTGCAGGTTTTGGATGATGGAAGGTTGACGGATAATAAAGGTCGTGTCGTGAATTTTAAAAACACGATTATCATTATGACCAGCAACATGGGCAGCCAGATTATACAGGCGAATTTTGAAAATGTGAATGAAAAAAACAAAGAAGAAGTTGTTGAAAATACGAAACGTGAAGTGATAGATCTTTTAAAGCAAACCATCCGCCCGGAGTTTTTGAACCGGATAGATGAAGTCATTATGTTCCAGCCGTTGTTGTTAAACGACATTAAAGAAATTATCAGAATTCAACTGAATGATTTGAAAGAACAACTTGCTAAAAGTGGCGTCCTTCTTGAGTTTACAGATTATGCTTTGGATTATCTTGCTGACAATGGATTTGATCCGCAGTTTGGCGCAAGACCTTTAAAAAGATTGATTCAAAAGCAAATCGTGAATCAGTTAAGTAAAAAATTATTGAGCGGTACAATTGATAAAGCAAAACCAGTTTTAGTAGACGTATTTGATGGAACCGTTGTTTTCAGAAATGAAAATATTTCAAAAGATACGGTGATTGTTTAGTACCTGGTGATAGGATGTTACACAAAAAAAACCGGCTATTGAAAAATGGCCGGTTTTTTAATCTAAGTAATTCTTTTAATCCATTTTTTAGAATCCGCGGGGTTTTGTTTTTTTTAAATATTGTAGAAAAATAGTTTGTAAAGTTTAATTTGGTTAAGCCTATTTTTATTCAATCGTTTATTAATTTTAGCGTTATTTTTCCGGAATGAAAAAACTTACTATACTGCTTATATTGGCTTCTGTTGCATTTCCATTCTATTCCTTTAGTCAGAATCCGGAAAAAAAACTTGCCTCATGGTCTTCTCAAAATCCAATTGAAAAATTATATGTGCAGACAGATCGGGAGAATTATTATGCCAGCGAAACTATTTGGTTAAAAGCATATTTTATCTCTGAATTTATGCCATCAATCAGAAATTCCACATTATATGTAGAACTGCTTAACAGTAAGCATCAGATCGTTTTAAGAAAGGTTTTTTCTGTTTATGGTGGTACTTCTCCCGGCCAGTTAGAGCTTCCCGATACTTTATCTTCAGGCAGGTATCAGTTGAGGGCTTATTCGCGCCTGATGCTGAACCAGCCCGGATTTACTTTCAACAAGGCTGTTACAGTTTATGGCAAAGAAAATAAAGAGGCGGATAGTAAAATTCCCGACAAACAATTGTTGGTTTTTTTTCCGGAGGGTGGGAATTTTATTACAGGCGTTTTAAATCGTGTGGCCTTTAAAAACACCGATAAAAATGGTTTACCATTACCAGTTGAAGGTGTAATAAAAAACAGTAAAGATGAAATTATCATCAGTTTTAAAAGCATTCATAATGGAATGGGAACTTTCGAAATTATTCCTGTAAAAAATGAAACTTATTATGTTACCGTAAAAAATTCTGCTGATAAATATTCGCTTCCGGAGCAAACAGAGAACGGGATTGTATTTAATGTAACAGACGCGCCAGGCCGTAAAAGTTTTAAAATTCTCAGTGGCGGGAATGAGGATACTTTTAAGCCAGCCTACATGATCGGACAAATACAAAATCATGTTATTTTCAAACAGTTACTTCAAAGCGATAAAAAGGAAATTACCGGCTTTATAAAAACAGAAAATTTTTATTCTGGCATTCTTCATTTGACAATTTTCAATAAAGATGATATTCCTCTTGCGGAGCGAATTACTTTTATTGACAATAAAGAATATATTTTGGAAGCAGAATTGAAGGCAGACACTTTCAGT
>JBQCFO010000480.1:0-2508 GCA_051959055.1 Ginsengibacter sp.
TTTTCATTTCAAATGCATTTGCCTGGTATAATCATGCGGCCTTTCTTTATTTTCCTTTAAATGTAAATACTTTCCGGCTCAGACAATCGTATTTTTGGCGAAAGCATTTGAGCATGGCGTTATTGGAAGTACAACATATAAGCAAACAACAACCAGGCAGGATTATCATTGATAACATCAGTTTTCAACAGGAGGCATTGCAGAAAATAGCGATCACCGGCGAGTCGGGCGCAGGCAAATCAACCTTGTTGAAGATAATTTCAGGGCATGTGCAGCCAGGTAGTGGAACTGTACTATTTGATGGCAAAAGAGTGATCGGGCCTGAAGAAAAATTATTGGCAGGCCATCAAGGCATCGCTTATTTATCTCAGCATTACGAATTGCACAATAATTATGTTGTAAAAGATTTAATCTGTTTCCAAATGAATGTGCAGGAAGCCGAAGCGACCCAATTGTTTGACATTTGCAGGATCAGCCACCTGCTGGATCGCAGAACCAACCAGCTTTCAGGAGGAGAAAAACAGCGGATTGCCTTATGCATGCTGCTGGTAAAGTATCCAAAACTACTCGTGTTGGATGAACCTTTTTCAAACCTGGACCCGATACACAAAAACACTTTGAAGGCAGTGTTGGAAGATATTACAGGCCGGTTGCAGATAACCTGTTTACTTGCCTCGCACGACCCGCATGACACCCTTTCCTGGGCAGACGAGATATTCGTGATGAAAGAGGGAAAAATAGTGCAGCAGGGAACTCCCGGGGAAATTTATTATGAACCTGTAAATGAATATGTAGCGGGCATGTTTGGCAAATACAATTTGCTTACACCTGAACAAGCTTGCTGCTTTTGTTTAGAAACAAATGGAAAAGAAGTGATGATAAGGCCTGAAGCTATCCACATCAGTGCAAGCGATAATAATGGTACAAAAGGAACGATACAAAATATAAGTTTCTGGGGAGGTTTTTATGAAGCAGAGGTGTTGGTGAGGGACTTAAAGATTATTGTGAGGATGGGGAAGAATAAATGGCAGGTTGGGGAAGAAGTTTTTTTAAACATTTTAAAATAGAAGTGTAAACTCTTTGTTTTATTTAAATATTTCTGCTAAAAGATTTCATCAATTACTCCATTGTTTTTTATATTGTTGTACTGGCAATCTCTGTAAGCCATTTTGTTGAGGGCTAAATTTTAATTGTAAATTCTTTTCTTAATTGTTGTTTTACCAGCAATTACTTATTGCACTTCTTTGCCAATTTTATCTATGTAAAAATATCTGCCACCTATGCCAACTTTGGCTTTTCCGTTTTTAAACATTTCTTCAGCAAAGTCGTATGTGAGAGGGATAACTATTTTTCCAGTTTTGTCAACATATCCACATTTTCTGTTTAAGACAATTTTTGCCAGCCCTTCTGAAAACCTCTCTACCCTCTCATATTTGAAAGGAATAACCTCTTTCCCCATTTTGTCAATAAATCCCCATTTCTCATTTAATTGTACACCTACAAGTCCTTCGGAAAAACGTATATTAGCGGACTCATATACTACTGCGATAACTTCCTTGCCTGTTTTATCTACAAAACCGATTTTTTCGTTTAGTTCAACATATGCTAGCCCTTCATGAAATTCGCCAGCACCATTATATTTTGGCGCTATGATTTCATTTCCTGCTGTATCAATATAACCCAATTTTCCATATAATTCAACCCTCGCCATTCCGTCTGAAAAATTACCAGTACGGTCATATTTCGGCATAATAATTTCCGCTCCCGATTTGTCAAGATAAAGAGTTCTATTGTTTAGTTTTGCATAAACTTTACCATCTTGAAAAGATCCAAGGAGATCATATTTTATTGGAATAATCTCTTTCCCCGTTTTATCTATATACCCCTGTTTCTTACTTAATTCAACTTTTGCAAATTCTCCCGAAAAATTAAATGCATAATCATACTTTAAGGGAATAATTTCTTTTCCGGTCTTGTCTATAAAACCATGTTTCCTGTTTAATGTAACTCTTGCCAAACCCTCTGAAAACACATCCATGTAATCATATTTAGCTTTTATAATTACTTTTTCTGTTTCATCCTTAAGTCCGTATTTTCCATTTTTATAATAGTGCTTTACTTCCTGTGCTCGCGCAGTAATTACTACAATACATAATAGGGCTATTGTTACAATTGATTTCATTTTTAATTTTTTTATTGTTCTACACAAAAGGCTTTTCGGTTTTGCCCCGTTTTTTGAAATGATCGCTTTTTTGCATTTTTGAAATTGTAAAGTTCAATCGTCGTTTTCTATAAAACAATACGAAAAAAGTAGTATTTTTTGGGTGCTTTGAAGTATATGATGGTTCCCGTTGCTGCGGTTGTCCCTAATGAATTAATAATAACCTTTTTATAATCTTCTTTCAATAACAATCGCTGCCAATTAGTTATGGTGGCTGTCCAAAAAAATATTTCGCCGATATCAATGTAGTTTTTTCGTCTTTTAGCAAATTCGTCTTTATCGATAGA
>JBQCFO010000481.1:0-3073 GCA_051959055.1 Ginsengibacter sp.
TATCCGGTTTGAATCCCGCAGAGGAAGTAGTATTAACCTCGCATGTATTTCTTTTTGAAGCGTTGAACGCGAAATAATTAAAAATATTAAGATGACTAAAATCATAAAAAGAATCATAGCTTTTTCTTTAAAGAATAAGCTATTCATTTTCTTCGCCACTTTTTTGCTGATTGTTTGGGGAGCTATTGCTTTTAAAAATATACCGGTAGAAGCCTTTCCGGATGTAACCAATACAGAGATAAGTATCATTACCCAATGGCCGGGAAGAAGCGCCGAGGAAGTGGAGAAATATGTAAGTGTGCCGATCGAAATAGCCATGAATCCGGTACAGCGGAAAGAATCGGTACGCTCTACCACGGTCTTTGGCTTGTCGGTAGTAAAAGTAATTTTCAATGATGATGTAGACGATGCATTTGCAAGACAGCAGGTGAATAATATGCTGAGAGATGTGGATCTTCCCGAAGGTGCAGCACCAGGCGTGCAACCACCTGTCGGGCCAACGGGTGAAATATTTCGTTATACTTTAAAAAGTCCGACAAAAACTTCGGCAGAATTAAAAACCATCCAGGATTGGGTGATTGAACGGCAACTCTTAGCTGTGCCGGGTGTGGGAGATGTCGTAAGTTTTGGTGGAGAAGTAAAAACGTATGAAATCGAAGTAAATCCGGAAAAACTGGCATCGTACAAAATCACTCCACTGGATATTTATGACGCGGTTTCAAAGAGTAATATCAATGTGGGCGGAGATGTGATTGTTGATAATTCCCAGGCTTTTGTAGTGCGCGGAATTGGCTTATTGAATAACAAGGAAGAAGTCGGCAATATCATTATTGAAGACCGGGAAGGAATACCGGTTCTGGTAAAGGATGTTGGTGAAGTACACATTTCAAATCTACCAAAACTGGGACAAGTAGGGAGGGACAATCAAAATGATGTAGTGCAGGGAATCATTGTCATGCGTAAGGGAGAAAATCCAAGTATCGTTATCAAAGATGTGCAGCAAAAAATAGATTATCTGAATGAGAAAGTTTTGCCCGAAGATGTAAGGATCGATACTTTTTATAATCGTGAAACGCTTATCAATTATGCGACTCATACGGTGCTGGGCAACATGATTGAAGGAATGCTTTTCGTAATGTTTATCGTATTTATTTTTATGGCAGACTGGCGCACCACTGTTATTGTGGCTATTGTAATTCCTTTGTCTTTGCTGTTTGCTTTCATCTGTCTTACTTTAAAAGGCATGTCGGCAAACCTGCTGTCTATGGGCGCTATTGATTTTGGAATCATTATCGATGGAGCGGTAGTAATGGTAGAAGGAATCTTTGTTTTGCTCGATAAAAAATCAGCACAGATAGGAATGCAACGGTTCAACCGCCTGTCCAAATCAGGTATCATTAAAAATGCAGGCGGAGATTTAGGAAAAGCGATATTTTTCTCGAAGCTGATTATCATCGCTGCATTATTACCGATATTTTCTTTTCAGAAAGTAGAAGGAAAAATGTTTTCGCCACTTGCGTGGACATTGGGATTTGCATTACTCGGAGCGCTAATCATTACACTTACATTGGTACCTCTTCTGATAAAACTTTTATTGAGAAAGAATGTAAAAGAAAAACACAATCGCTTTGTAGAATTTATCATATCAGGAACGATGAAGGTCTTTAATAAAGTATATGCGGCAAAAAGGCTTACCATTGGAATCGCGATGATTCTTTTAATTGCCGGCTTTGCGTCTTTTAAATTTCTAGGCACGGAGTTTTTGCCGCATCTGGATGAAGGCGCAATCTATATAAGGGCTACTTGTCCATTGAGTATTTCCCTGGAAGATTCTAAAGTAATTGCCAACAGGATGAGAGAGCGTATCAGAAAATTTGCTGAGGTAAAACAGGTACTCTCCCAAACTGGAAGACCTAATGACGGCACCGATGCAACTGGCTTTTACAATATAGAGTTTCATGTGGATATTTTTCCAAAAAAAGAATGGAAAAGAAAAATCTCCAAGGATCAATTGATTGAAGAAATGAATCGCGAACTGGCGGTCTATCCGGGAATTGAATTAAACTTTTCTCAACCTATTATGGATAATGTGGAGGAAGCCGTATCGGGAGTCAAAGGTTCTTTAAGTGTAAAGATTTATGGAGACAGCATTGCCTATTCGGAAACAAAAGCATTGGAAGTATATGAAATCATGAAAAATATTAAAGGCGTTGAGGATTTGGGCGTCATCCGCAATATCGGCCAGCCGGAACTGCGAATCGATCTGGATCAAAATAAAATGGCCCTGTACGGAGTAACTACCGCCGATGCAAATGCTGTAATTGAAATGGCGATAGGAGGAAAAGCGATTACCTATATCTATGAAGGGGAAAAGAAATTTCAACTACGGCTGCGTTTTGCCAGCGATTACCGAAGCAATATGGAATCTATCGGGAATATTATGATTCCGACAATCCGCGGCTCACAGGTTCCCGTTAAAACGATTGCAACCATCCAGACAATCACCGGCCCGAGCCTCATATTCCGGGATGGAAACAAAAGATTTACGGCAGTAAAATTTTCGGTAAGGGGCCGTGATATGGGCAGCACCATCACAGAAGCACAGGAAAAAGTAAATGCAAAAGTCGCATTGGATAAAGGCTACGAAATGAAATGGGCTGGAGATTTTGAAAACCAGGAACGGGCGTCCAAAAGGCTGACAACCGTAGTTCCGGTAAGCCTTATCATCATCTTTCTGATTCTTTTTATCATGTTTGGAACGGTAAAAGATGCAGGCCTTGTTTTGATCAATGTTCCTTTTGCCATTATCGGCGGCATCTTTGCTTTATTGATCACCGGTACCAATTTCAGCATTTCTGCGGGAATCGGATTTATAGCATTGTTTGGAATTTGTGTGCAAAACGGAGTGATTTTAATTTCCGTGTTTAAAAAGAATTTGCAGACCATACCTAAAAGTGAATTTAATCCTCAATCTTTGGAATATGCTATTAAGGAAGGATTGAAAACGCGAATACGCCCTGTAATCATGACGGCATTGATGGCAGCCATTGGTTTATTGCCGGCAGCGCTATCT
>JBQCFO010000482.1:0-2843 GCA_051959055.1 Ginsengibacter sp.
CAAAGCCATAACCCTGCTGCATCAACCGCTGAGAAGCAATGCCCGGAAGTTGGGCCAAACCATGCAAATCTTCAAAAGTATCTGTAAAGCCTTTGAAATTTCCGTGTTCCAGGAAATTTCTTAAACCAATTTCAATTTTTGCCGCTTCGCGTAATGAAGCCTGTTTTTCACCCCCTTTTTTTAAACTTTTTGCCAGATTGTATTGTTCATTGTAAACGGCACATAATTTATCGATATCGTTATCATTTACTTCGTTTATTACTTTTACCAGGTCTCCAACGCCATAAGTATTTACTGAATATCCAAATTGTAATTGAGCTTCTACTTTATCACCTTCGGTAACCGCTACCTCACGCATGTTATCACCAAAACGAACAAATTTTGCTCCCTGCCAATCGCGCCATGCTGCTGCCGCACGCGACCAGATATCAATCCTCTCTATCACTTTTGCATCCTGCCAATGTCCTACTACTACTTTTCTTTTTATCCGCATACGGCTAAGTATAAAACCAAATTCCCTGTCACCATGAGCACTTTGATTCAGATTCATAAAATCCATATCAATGTCTTTCCATGGAATATCACGGTTAAATTGTGTATGCAAATGACATAAAGGCTTTTGTAAAATCTTCAATCCGCCAATCCACATTTTGGCAGGAGAAAAAGTATGCATCCACGCAATGATGCCAATACAATTTTTTGCCGCATTCGCTTCCTGGCACAAAGCAAAGATCTCCTCAGGGGTTTTTACCGTTGGCTTATAAACAATGGAAACAGGAATTGTATCTGCATCATTCAACGCTTTCGAAATGATTTGAGAATGCTCAGCCACTTTTTTAAGTGTTGCTTCACCATACAAATGCTGGCTTCCTGTTACAAACCACACTTCTGATTCTTTAAGATCTTTCATTTTTTATTGATTCTTTTGTTAATGAATTTCTTTTAAAAAAGATAACACCTGTTATTCCAAAAGGGAATACAGAAACTACGTTTATTGATTAAAAGTTTGTTTACTGTCCATAATAGGAATCCGGCCCATGTTTGCGTTCGAAATGTTTTTTTATCAAAGAATCTTTTAAACGCTCCACTTTAGAATTAACTATTTCCGTTAAATAAGCCATCTGAGCAATGTTTTCTAACACAGCACTATTATATACTGCTTTTGCTGCTGTTTTTCCCCAGGTAAATGGTGCATGATTACCTACGAGGATCATTTCTGTTTCCTGGTAATTCAATTTCTTTTCTACAAAACAATTCAGTATCTGAAAACCGGTTTGATATTCATAATCACCGAGTATCATTTCATCACTCATTGGCAGTGCGCAGGGAATATCAATTGTATTATGATCAGCATGTGTGGTTCCGTATATGGGAATATCTCTTTGTGCCTGAGCCCAGGCTGTTGCATACGTCGAATGCGTATGTGAAATGCCTCCAATATTTTTCCAATGCTTATAAAGAACAGCGTGGGTTTTTGTATCAGAAGAAGGCCGCAATTTCCCCTCCACTACATTTGCATCAAAGTCAACAATAACCATTTTATCAGGAGAAAGTTCCTCGTAAGGAACACCGCTTGGCTTGATGGCAAATACCTGCAAACTCCTGTCAACGGCGCTTACATTTCCAAATGTAAATAATACCAAACCTAATTTTGGCAACTGCATATTCGCTTCATACGCTTGCTGCTGAATATGACGATATTTATTGGGAGCCATTATTTTAGATTGTTAAGTGTTGTTCAGTAAATTCACCCAATTTTTGATATTTCAAATATCTCTTTTCATAAATCTGCACCTTCTCTTTATCAGGATAATATTCTTTTTCAAAACCTTGTCCCATAGCCGACATTGCTTCCTGCACATTTTCATAAATACCGGCAGCAGTTGCTGCAAACATCCCTGCCCCTGTAGCACAAGTCTGCTCAGATTTATGAATCTTAATTGGCATGTTCATTACATTTGCCATTGTTTGCATGATGTAAGGAGATTTTTTTGCTACTCCGCCCATTCCTATTAAACCTAGCACAGGAATGCCTTGTTGAGCAAACCGTTCTACGATTGCTTTAGCTCCAAAACAACTTGCTTCTACCAGCGATTTAAAAATACGGGGAGCATCTGTTCCTAAATTCAATCCGCTAATTGTGGCTTTCACCTCCTGGTTGGCATCAGGAGTTCTTCTTCCATTTAGCCAATCAATGGATAATTCATCAGAATCATCGGGGGGCAATTTTGCTGCTGCAAGAGAAAGCTCAGATATAATTTTATCACTAAGCTCTTTAAGTAGTTTTTCTGCGGTGCACGCATCAATTAATGAAGAATTTCCTAATTGATTCAAAGGCCATAAGAGTATATTTCTAAACCAGGCATAAATATCACCAAATGCCGATTGCCCGGCTTCCAGCCCAATCATTCCAGGTATTACTGAACCATGAACCTGGCCACAAATACCGCTTACCAAAATTTCTTTTACTTCCTTTTCAGGCGCTACCAATATATCGCAGGTAGAAGTGCCCATTACTTTGCTTAAATAATAAGGTTCCACCTGGCCACCAACCGCTCCCATATGCGCATCAAAAGCACCTACACCAATCACGACATTCTCTGATAATCCTAGGCGTTGAGCCCACTCTTCAGATAAATTACCAGCGGATTTATCAGCAGTATATGTTTTTTTAAATAATCTGTTTATAAATCCGTTTAGTAAAGGATCTAAAGAACTGAAAAAAACATCCGGAGGCAATCCTCCGAAATCCTCTGACCACAATGCTTTGTGTCCTGCAGAGCAAACACCACGCTTCATTTTATGAATATCAGTGCCACCGGTTAATAAAAAAGGAATCCAAT
>JBQCFO010000483.1:0-10632 GCA_051959055.1 Ginsengibacter sp.
TGGTCGTTTGCATTGAGTATCGCTACTCCTTTTTTTACTGTTTATATGTTGAAAGCGTTAAACCTTCCGCTTTCTTACATTATCACCTTTGGGATCATGGGTCAGATTGCCGGAATTTTTGCCATTAAGCTTTGGGGAAAATATTCAGATAAATTCAGCAATAAAACCATCATAAAAATCGCAGCTCCAATTTACATTTTATGCATTCTTTCCTGGCCTTTTGCCGGAATGGCGCCCTCACTTTTATTTGTTTCGCTAATCGTAGCGATTATCAATATCATGAGCGGAATTGCTACTTCAGGTATTAATCTTTCTATTGGAAATATGTGTTTGAAACTGGCTTCCAAAAATGAGGCAATTGTTTATCTCACCGCAAAAAATATGACTGTGGCGTGTTTTGCATCTTTAGGGCCGGTAATTGGCGGTTTATTGGCCGATTATTTTTCTCACAGAAGTTTTGTCTGGAATATTCAATGGAAGGATCCCAATGGAATACGCATACTGACTTTGCTGGAATTGCATAGTCTTGGTTTTCTCTTTATTATTGGCGGCGTGCTTGCATTTATCGCTTTGAAAACGCTGAGTTTAATTAATGAAAAAGGCGAAGTTCCAAAAGAACTGGCTCTTTCAGAAGTGAGAAGTGGTTTTAGAAATGAATTTAAAAACAAGCTGACAAGAGAAGCACTTTTGTCCTTACTCTACACTCCGGTTAACTTTCACAACCTGATGCAGAAAAAAATTAAAACTACGATAGAAAACAAACTGGTAAACATGCGTAAGTGGCGCAGCACTTTAGCAGAAAAAAGGACTGCTTAAATTTTAAGATCTCCCTGGATTTTACACGTCACTTTTTAAAAGGTTCGTGGGTTTTAAAACCTTGAATGTCCGGTATAGTTCGACAAACGAACAAATAATACCAATTCGTATTTTCCAAAAAATGCCACAGATTGCAATTCCTTTTTAACTTTTAAAGTGAACTGATTGTGTCTTTCCTCTTTGTTGGATAAAGATGCCCACAGCATCGGAAAACGAAGTGTGAATAGCAGAATTTTAAATGACACTTTTTTTCTGAAAATGAGTTCTCAATTTTTTATAATGCCAGCAAAAACAGCGGGTAATCTCCATGTAATTAAAGCCTTTTTATCCTGATATTCCTGAACCAAACATCATCCCCGTGATCCTGCAAAGCAATTTTCCCTGTCTTAAAAGTACCAAAGCCGGGCATCTTTTTAAATTTACTTATCGATACCATCTTTTGCCAGTTGTCGTCCCATAAATGTGTAGAAAGTGTGTGAACACCATTCATATAAAAATCCAATTTGCCATTTAATGATTTTATTTCTATTTGATTCCATTGTCCGAGCGGTTTTACTACTTCTTTGGAAGCTAAAAGATCATAAAGATCTCCTGCCCTGTGAGTATAAATTTTCCCATCAGGTTGTCCCAAACGGGTTGGAGTACCATTATCAAGGATTTGCATTTCAATACCTGTTTGATAGCTTTCAGGATATTTTGCAGGATCTTCATGTACATAAAAAATAACCCCGCTGTTTCCTTTTTCTGAAATTTTCCAATCTAATTTTAAATCAAAATTTCCATATTCCTCATTGGTAATCAAATCACCGCCTTCCTTGTCTTTTGCTGATGCGTCCAAATGCAGAACCCCATCCTCTACTTTCCATTCGTTACCCACATTTTGTTTTCCATAATTGTGCCATCCATTGGTAGTTTTTCCGTCAAACAGAATCTCCCACCCGGAATCTTTTTCTGTTTTAGAAAGTACATTTTGAATCGTATTTACTTTTAGAGATGTGCAAAATAAAAATATTGTTGCAGCTGAAAAAAAAGTGAGTAATTTATACATGTTGATATTTTTGAAAATGAAAAATAACTTAAATGATTTAACTGATTTTTTCGGGAATTATGATTTGCTAAAAATAAGGAAGTTAGAATTAAATTTTGTAGAAATCATAAACCCAATACTGAACGGTTGAGGTTTTCATCATAAGTAGTTCCGGCAAAATCATCAAATGCTTTTTGAGTTACATGAATGATATGGTTTTTGATAAATTCTGCACCTTCTCTTGCACCATCTTCTGAATTTTTTAAAGAATCTTCCCATTCCAAAACCGCCCAGCCCGGATAATCGTAAGCTGCGAGCTTGCTGAAAATTGCTTTAAAATCTACCTGTCCATCACCAAGGGAACGAAAGCGTCCTGCACGGTTTATCCAGCTTTGATAACCTCCATAAACGCCTTGTTTTCCGGTTGGATTAAATTCTGCGTCTTTTACATGAAAAGCCCTGATGCGCTGGTGGTAAAAATCTATATATTCCAGGTAATTAAGACATTGCAAAAGAAGATGAGACGGATCATAAAGCAGGCAAGCTCTTTTATGAAAGTCCACATTTTCTAAAAACATTTCATAAGAAATTCCATCGTGTAAATCTTCTCCGGGATGAATTTCATAACATACATCCACACCACATTCATCAAAAGCGTTGAGAACCGGAAGCCATCTTTTAGCCAGTTCTTTAAAACCCATGTCTACCAATCCTTGTGGCCTTTGTGGCCACGGATATACTGTAGGCCATAATAAAGCGCCACTGAAAGTAGCGTGGGCAGTTAACCCTAAATTTTCAGATGCTTTGGCAGCATATTTTAATTGTTGCACGGCCCATTCCTGACGTGCTTTCGGATTCTTACGATATTTTTCCGGTGCGAAACTATCGAACAAAGAGTCGTATGCCGGATTTACAGCAATCAATTGTCCCTGCAAATGAGTAGAAAGTTCGGTAACATCCAAACCAAAACCATTCACGGTTCCTTTCAGTTCGTCTGCATAAGTTTTGCTTTCAGCAGCTTTTTGCAAATCAATAAAACGGTTGTCTAAAGTTGGTAATTGTACTCCCACAAATCCTTTGTCTTTTGCCCATTGTAAAATATTTTTTAAATTATCGAATGGCGGTTTTTCGTCGATAAACTGGGCGATAAAGATACCGGGGCCTTTGAGTGTTGTCATTATATTTTTTTTAAGAATTGGAATTAAGAAAACGAAAACGAATTTTATTATCGCCGGCATATAAAACTGCTTCTTCAACAGAACCCTTTGGCAGATAAGAATATTCTTTATAAAAGGATTTAACTGTTCCGCCGGATGCAATCCACTCCATTATAAATTCCGCACTTATTCGTGATCCCTTGATTATTGGTTTTCCTCCAAGTATTTTTTCATTAAAATATATAAATAGAAACCGCATAAAAAAAAT
Organism: Ginsengibacter sp.; assembly: GCA_051959055.1. GTDB lineage: Bacteria > Bacteroidota > Bacteroidia > Chitinophagales > Chitinophagaceae > Ginsengibacter. Next base: position 3,269 of record JBQCFO010000483.1, read on the forward strand.
TTAAACTTAAAGATATGAAAATAGCAACCGTTTGCTTCATGGCTTTAAAGCTACGCCGTATTTCCAAAAAACAAATAAGCCAAAAGGATCGATGTAATAATTCCTGCCAGATCAGCAATCAGCATGGCGCCAATTGAATACCGGGTATTTTTTATAGAAACGGCGCCAAAATAAACTGCGACCACATAAAAAGTGGTATCGGATGTTCCCTGCAAAATGGAAGACAAACTGCCAGCAAAAGAATCAGAACCGTAGGTAGTCATGGTGTCGATCATCATACCGCGGGCAGCGCTTCCGCTCAATGGCCTTATCAATGCGGTTGGCAATCCGGCAACAAACCTCGTATCGGCTCCCAATGCCGAAAACATGCTTCTCATGCCATCAATAATCACCTCAAAGGTGCCACTGGTGCGCAAAAGACTTATCGCAACCAACATTCCTACCAGGTATGGAATAATTTTTACCGCAATCTCAAAACCTCCTTTTGCTCCATCTATGAAGGCATCGAAAATGTCTATTTTCTTATATAAAGCACCGAGAATGATCACAAAGAATATGGTTAATATTAATCCGTTGCTTAATATCCCGGAAAAAGTTTGCACCCCTGTATAATCCAAAGATTTTAAATAAATGACCATCAATGACATGGCGGCCGAAATTCCCAAAACCCACAACAAGATTACCGGCTGAAAAATATTTATTTTTTGTTTGAAAGAAACAACCAGCATCGCTGTCATGGTAGCAACAAACGTAGCAATCATGCAGGGAATAAAAATATCGGTAGGATTAGACGCATTCAGCGAAGCACGAATGGCGATAATGCTTACCGGAATTAAAGTCAATCCCGAAGCATGCAAACACAGGAACATGATTTGAGAATTGGAAGCGGTATCCTTGTTGGGATTTAATTCCTGCAGGCTTTCCATTGCTTTAAGCCCGAAAGGTGTTGCGGCATTATCAAGCCCCAAAAGATTGGCAGAAAAGTTCATCACCATGTGCCCCATTGCCGGATGATTCCGTGGCAACTCCGGAAATAATTTTGAAAAAAAAGGCCCGATAATTTTTGACAACAATCTGATTCCGCCTGCTCTTTCAGCAATGCTCATAAATCCCATAAACAGCGCCATGATTCCTATCAGATTGATAGAAATATCTACAGCTGTTTTTGCTGTGGAAATGACTCCATCGGCGTGTTGTTCGTGATAACTTACATAAGTGCCGGCTGCAGTCTTGCTGTACTTGGTTGTACCATCGGCATAGGTTTTTCCATTTTTTAAAAGACTAAAAACAGAAGCAGGAATTGCGGTAGTGTCTAATGGTTTTGTGTGGGATGTATCGCCCGATTTACCAACCACCATCCTGCTATAAATATCTGTGTTTCCCTTAATAAAAATACATTGAAAACTTGCGGCCACGAATGCAACAATGATAAAGGCCGCCCAAATTCTGCTTAATGCCATAAATGAAGTTATAAAAAAACTAAGATAAGGATTTGTGATTTTTAAATTGCTTTTTTGTTTATTGAAATAGCCACTCCTCAGGAGAATGTGGAAGGGTTTCATCAACATTTTCCTTGTATTTATGGTGCTTCGATTAGCATGTTTCTTGTGTTAAATGTTGTATTCATTCATTCTAAAAATATTTTTTTATGCAAGACAATAATCAGAAAAGAGTAGCAATTATCACAGAAAACGGCTTCGAAGAAGTAGAACTTACCAGTCCAAAAAAAGCGCTGGAAGATGCAGGAATTAAAGTAGATATTTTATCGATCGAACAGGGAAAAGTAAAAGGATGGAATCATGATCATTGGTCAATTGAATTGCCGGTAGATGTAAATCTGGCCGATGCTAATCCGTTTGATTATGATGCACTGATGATCCCAGGAGGCGTTATCAATCCTGATAAAATGCGCATTCAAAAAGAGTATGTAAATTTTGCAAAAGATTTTATGGAATCAGGAAAACCGGTTGCAGCAATCTGCCATGGGCCGCAATTATTAATTGAAACAGGTTTGCTGCAAGGTAGAAAAATGACTTCCTATCCTTCCATTCGCACGGATCTAAAAAATGCCGGCGCAGAATGGTTTGACAAAGAAGTTGTGGTCGACAAAGGGCTCGTTACCAGCAGAAGCCCAAAAGACTTAGATGCTTTCAATAGAAAATTGTTGGAAGAGATCAGGGAAGGCGTTCACGAACCGGCCTGATGTATTATTTTAAAAAGTTTTAAAATAAAAATATCCTTCGCCAAAAATGAAGGATATTTTTATTTAGAAATAAGAATCCGTGTTATTTGTTTCTTTACTGCATTTCTATTTAATTTTTACAATTCAATTTTTCAAGGTCTTATTGTTGAATCGCCAACTCAGGAACAGCCTCAATAATTTCTTCGCGGCTATTTCTTTTTATTTGCAACGCCACCATTTTTTCAGGAAAAACAAAAATTACAAACATAAGACAAAATAGTACCAGGCAGCCAATTATGGAAATGTAGGAAACCACCCAGATGAGGCCGGACAAAACGCTTGCAAAAATATAAAGGCGGGTTATTGCTTTTAATTTTTCGGGCGATTCTACTTTTACAAATCCCTGTCGTTTTGCATAAAGCCAGATGCTGGTCATTGCCGCACCCATTAATGTAAAATTGAAACAATAAATATTCACTGCAGATTGTTCAAATGTGGTCTGAAGATTTTTTGACAATAAGGCGGTAGCAAATGGAGTAATTGTTACCACCAGCAGTTTAAAACCATTTGCCAGCGCCAGTTTGCTATTGCTTTTATGAATCATACTAAACATATAACTATGATTTATCCAGCAAACAAGCAAAGTAAAAAATCCAATAAGAAAGGCGAGAAAACTTGTCCAGTCTTTTAATAAACTATTGATCAACGACTCATTGGCTTTTATGGCTGGTGTGTGTATATCAAGTATCAGTAATGTAATAGCAATCGAGAAAACGCCATCACTAAAAGCTTCAATCCGTGAAGTTTCTTTCTCAGTTTTATATTCTGTATTCATCCTTTTCATTTTTTAGATATTTTTTGTATCCTAAATTTCAATTCAGTAAACGAATAAATTAAGAGATTTCAATTTTTGCTTATCCTAAAACTGTAAAGTTATGGCAGGGCGTTTCTTTTGATTTCAGATATTCTTATAATAAAGCGGCAGGTAAGAAATTTTTTTAAATTCTAATTCAAAATTAATGGATTTTTTAAAAAACGCATTATTCCGGATGAAATATAGTAATTTATTAAGTGAAGAAAACTGCATTTTAGAGCAAGGTTCCTCTCAAAGTGACCAGGGCTACATTAAAGAAGATGATCAATCCGGTAACATCCACCAATGTTGCAACAAAAGGGGCAGAAGAAGAAGCAGGATCTGCACCACATTTTTTTAAAATAATGGGAAGCATGCTGCCAATCAATGACGACCATAATACAACTCCCACCAAAGAAAAGCAAACAGTTAGTCCAATTAAAAACCAATGTTCGCCATAACTGTATGAAGTAATTATTTGTTCATGCATCAAAAAACTCCATATTGCTATTCTGCAAAATCCAACGATACCAAGCATGGTACCGAGCATCAAACCAGACATTACCTCACGTCGCATCACTCTCCACCAGTCTCTTAAACTTACCTCCCCCAAAGCCATTGCCTGGATAATTAAAGTAGATGCCTGTGTACCACTGTTTCCGCCAGTACTGATAATGAGTGGAATAAAATTGGTAAGGATAATTACTTTTTCCATCTCACTGTTGAAATAAGCCATTGCTGTGGCAGTAAGCATTTCACCTAAAAAAAGTATCGTAAGCCAGCCAACTCTTTTTCTTACCAAGGTGAATAAAGGTGTTTCCAGGTACGGCATGTCCAAAGCCTGCGAACCACCAATTTTCTGCACGTCTTCACTAAATTCTTCTCCGGCTACCCATAAAACATCGTCAATGGTAACAATTCCAAGCAACACATTATAATCATCTACCACAGGCAGCGCTACACGGTTATTCATTTTAAAAACTTCATTCGCCGCTTCCTGGTCATCATTTACATTGAGTTCGATAAATCTCCCATCCATCATCTCGCTCACTTTTGTATCAGGTGAGGCAAGGATGAATTCGCGAATACGAATATCGTCTAACAATTCGCCATGTTTATTGATCACATAAATGACATCTATCGTTTCAGTATTCTTCCCAACCCCGCGGATAATATTTAAAACTTCTGCAACCGTATTGTATTCATAAACATAAATGTAATCGGGTGTCATCAGACGGCCAACACTATTTTCAGGATAACCAAGAAGAGATAAAGTAATTTTTCTTTCTTCAGGCTTTAACGTTTTTACCAGTTCACGAACCACTTCATTTGGAAGGTCTTCAAAAAACGAAGTGCGGTCATCCGGTTGCATTTCATTGAGTAATTCTGCGCTCTTAGAGGGCGGAAGATTTTTTATAATATCTTTTTGAGTAGGATGATCGAGGATTTTGAAAACACCGATAGCACGATGTAAAGAGAGGTGCAGGAAAATTTCTATTTCCCTGTCTTCGTTTTCATAAATGAGTTCAGCGACATCGCTGATGTTTTGCTGGTTTAAAAACTCATGCATTGCTGCATCATCACCAATTTTTAAAACATCTTCGTACTGCTCCTGAACTGAAATTTCTTCCTCTGTCATGCCAAACGTTTGTTTCAGATAAGGGCGCAAAAATAATTTATTTTGCCTTTATGAAAGAGGTTAATTGAAAAGGAAAATAAGATAATGGAACAGTGAGGTTGCCCAACCTTCGAAAGGTTGCGAACCTCAACGACCGTTTAAAATGGACAGTAATGAAATGTTATTTGTGAAAGTTTTTGTTTTGCAGTAAACGAATAAATAAAGTGAATTTTTGTTTTAAAAAAATTAAGATAAAATGTGTCATCGAAGCTTGTTTATTTTTCCTGAGTTAATTAATTAATTATAACAAACGCCGTTTTTATGAGATGTATTGCAGCGAATCGTTTTACTTTGCGTAAATATTTTAAATAAAATATCTTGACACGAATCGGCCTTATTTCTGATACGCACAATTATCTGGACCCATCCGTTTTTGAACATTTTAAAAACTGTGACGAAGTATGGCATGCCGGAGATTTTGGAAGTTCTGTTATTGCAGATGAATTAAGATCTTTTAAACCACTTCGCGGGGTTTATGGGAATATTGACGGGTATGATATAAAAAGCGTTTTTCCTGTGCAGTTGGTTTTTATGTGTGAAGAAGTAAAGGTAATGATGCGTCATATCGGAGGTTATCCGCCAAAATATAATCCGGAAACAAAAACGGAAATTTTAATTCATAAACCACAGCTCTTTATTAGCGGTCATTCGCATATTTTAAAAGTCATGTATGATGATAAATTGCATTGCCTCCATATTAATCCCGGTGCTGCAGGAAAACAAGGCTGGCACAAAGTAAGAACGCTGATACGATTTGCCATTGATGGAAAAGATATTAAAGATTGCGAGGTGATTGAATTAATGTGAAATTATGAAAATAGGAAAACCTCGTAAATCTGTTTACCTTGATTTATTTCAAATAAAAAATTTGAAAATACCCATGTTATAAATACACCAAGTTCTTTGGATTAAGACCTCCTGTTCCAGTTCAGCCAGGCAACTAATAAGTAGATTTCCTATTTCATGAATTTAAAAAAAAGTTTTTTAAAGAAGATTAGCAGAAATTGCAAACCCACAGAAATAAAGAAAATGGCCTAACATTGCAGCACAAAAAATATTTTCGATTTTCAATAGAATTCTATTATGAAATATTACAAACTAACCGGTTTTCTTGCATGCCTTATTCTAGCAATCAGTTGCTTTTTGCCCTGGGCTTATTATCCTGATTTACACAAATCTTTTACCGGTCTATTTTCTGAACAAAACATGTATGGCAAACCAGGAAAAGTATTTATTTTCTTTGCAATTTCATCGGTTATTTTAATTTTTATTAATAAAACCTGGGCAAAAAGAACGCTTATTTTTTTTGCTGCATTAAACATGGGTTATTTACTAAAAACCTATGTCATTTATACTTCCTGTTATCATACCTATTGCCCTCAAAAACAATACGGTTTGTATTTACTGATCCTTAGTTGTGTCGTTTTAATGATCGTTTCTTTTTTCCCCGATTTGAAATTGCAAATAAAAGATGAAGATTCTTCAGAGGATATAAAACAAGAATAATATTCGCATTAATCATTTTAATATCGCGAAAGGCTGTGTTGTTTTCGAACGGTTTTTAAGCGTTTGCGTATATTTTTTTCTTTGAAAAAAAGTGTCCCTAAAAGACAAAATGCCCCCATAGATGCCACTGCCCAGGGGCCGCTTGTAATTCCTGCGAAAGCGCCGGCAAGTAAACTCCCAAACGGCATGGTGCCTTGCAGGCAAACCGTATAAAAACTCATCACCCTACCGCGCTTATCATCATCTACATGTAGCTGTAAAAGCGTATTCGTGCAGGCAGTATGCATCATTTGACCCAATCCTGCTATTGCAATGAAAAAAAGCGAAAGTGGAAGCGAACGGGAAATAGCAAAGCAAATCATTGCTGTGCCTAATAAAATTCCTGTAACAGATACAATCCGTTTTAATAAAGAAACTGATTTTTTTTTCGTAAGAAATAAAGCACCGCAAATAGCGCCAACCCCGGCAGCACTCATCAAAAAACCAAGTGTGTGAGCACCACCATGCAAAACATCTTTAGCAAAAATTGGCGCTAAAGTTCGTACAGAAGAATTTGAAAAACTCACAATCGCAAGCAAAAGCAACAGTGACCGCATCATATTATTTGAACTTACATACTCAATTCCTTCTTTTAATTTGCGGATTATCTGTACTTCTTTTGCTCTTGTTATCATATTTTTGGGAAGACGCATCATTAGTAAACTTCCCAGAACAATTGCATAACTGAAAGCGTTTGCCATAAAGCACCAGCCTTCACCCACAGCGCTGATAAGAATGCCAGCAATTGAAGGGCCGATTAATCGTGATAAATTAAAGACTGTAGAATTTAAAGCAATTGCATTCGAAAGAGATTCTTTGTCACGTTCGACCATTTCTACGACAAATGATTGCCTAATCGGCACTTCAAAAGCATTGATCACTCCAAGAAAAAGACTTAATATAATTATATGCCAGATATCAACCAGATTTAAAAGTGTGAGCAAGCCGAGCAAAAAAGCTTGTGCCAAAGCAAATCCTTCAATGCGGCAAAGCGCCTTATGTTTATTCCAGCGATCTGCAAAAACGCCCGCAAAAGGAGCAATTAAAAAAATAGGAATTTGTTCGCAAAAACCGACCACACCCAGTAAAAAAGCAGAACCGGTAAG
>JBQCFO010000484.1:0-4076 GCA_051959055.1 Ginsengibacter sp.
ATGTTTTTGACTTTCTCATTTTGCTGAATTGATTTTAAAATTTCAGCGCCATTTAAATGGGGCATGTTATAATCGAGGATTATTAATCCGGGAAGATTTTGCCCGTTTGCGTTTTCAAGGAAAGAAACTATTTTTTCTCCGTCATTAACAAATGTGAGATTCAGTAATGGATCAAGAGATAAAAAAATTTCTTCCAGAATTTCCTGGTCATCAATATCATCTTCTCCAATCAATATAAGTTTGGCAGCGTCATTATTTTCTTTCATAGGTTATAAATCTTTAATTAAAGATATTATTCTTTCCAATTTATTTCAATTCTTGCGGAAAGTTTATTTTTCGGACCAAACAGCTGTTGTTCTCCAATATTTTTCAAAAGATAGGTAGTATATTTGATTAAAAAAAATCTTCCCTAAAATATTACTATGAAGAAGACAGTAGATGGAACATTAAATACAAACTCTGCATTTTCCGAACTAAACAATCCAGTTGCTGTTGCAACAAAAGATTCAAAAAAAAATAAATTAAAAAACAATTTATCTGTAACTGAAAAAATCAGGCCAAAAAAAAATGGAAATGGGTCTGCAAAAGAATTGCGGGTACCCGGCACTTTACCGATTCCTGATTTGTTGCATGTATTAGAGCAGGTGCGAAATGGCAATTTTACTGTACGTATGCCGGTAAATGAAATTGGAATTAATGGAAAAGTGTGTGATACGTTGAATGAGATTATTTCCTTAAATGAAATGCTTGTACACGAGTTGAACAGGGCAAGCCTTACTATTGGAAAACAGGGTCGTTTAAACCACCGGGTTGAACTGCCGCGTTCTGCACGTGGTGCATGGAATGACGGTATGGATTCTATTAATACCCTTATTTCCGACCTTGTTCATCCCACGATTGAAATTGCAAATGTGATAAGTTCTGTGGCTAAGGGTAATCTATCGCAGGAAATGCCTCTGAAAATAGAAGACCATGTATTGCAGGGTGAATTTGGAAGAATTGCCAAGGAAGTAAATGATATGGTGAGGCAGTTGAATCTCTTCTCAAGGGAAGTTACCCGTGTTGCCCGTGAAGTCGGTTCAGAAGGAATTCTGGGCGGACAAGCTAAAGTAAAGGGAGTTGCGGGAGTTTGGAAAGATCTCACCGATTCCGTAAACCAAATGGCAGGAAATCTTACCGGCCAGATGCGCAACATTGCTGATGTAACCACCGCAGTTGCAAAAGGTGACCTTTCTAAAAAGATTACCGTAGATGTTCAGGGAGAAATTCTTGAATTAAAAAATACGATCAATACAATGGTTGATCAGCTGAACTCTTTTTCGTCGGAAGTAACCCGTGTGGCATTGGAAGTAGGAACCGAAGGAAAACTAGGGGGGCAGGCAGAAGTAAAAGGAGTAGCGGGAACATGGAAAAATCTGACAGATTCGGTAAACCAGATGGCATCTAATCTTACAGGCCAGGTGAGAAATATTGCAGAAGTAACAACTGCCGTGGCACGTGGTGATCTGTCCAGGAAAATTACCGTAGACGTAAAAGGAGAGATTCTTGAATTGAAAAATACCATTAACACGATGGTGGATCAGTTGAATTCATTTTCAGCTGAAGTAACACGTGTTGCAAGGGAAGTAGGTTCTGAAGGAAAGCTGGGTGGACAGGCAACGGTAAAGGGAGTAGGAGGAGTATGGAAAGATTTGACGGAATCGGTAAACCAGATGGGATCTAATCTTACAGCACAGGTTAGAAACATTGCCGATGTAACAACGGCTGTGGCAAATGGAGATCTTTCCAAAAAAATTACCGTTGATGTACAGGGAGAAATATTGGAATTGAAAAATACCATCAACACAATGGTGGATCAGTTAAACTCTTTTGCATCAGAAGTAACAAGGGTAGCTCTGGAAGTTGGTACAGAAGGTAAATTGGGTGGGCAGGCAAAAGTTCAGGGGGTAGGAGGAACGTGGAAAGATCTTACAGATTCTGTAAACCAAATGGCTTCCAATCTTACTGCACAGGTAAGAAATATCGCGGAAGTAACTACTGCGGTGGCAAATGGAGATTTGTCAAAAAAAATTACCGTGGATGTATCAGGAGAAATATTCGAATTGAAAAAAACCATTAATACAATGGTGGATCAGTTAAACTCTTTTGCCTCAGAAGTAACCCGTGTGGCATTGGAAGTTGGTACAGAAGGAAAACTAGGAGGACAAGCAAAAGTACGTGGAGTGGGAGGTACATGGAAAGACCTCACTGAATCTGTAAACCTGATGGGGTCTAATCTTACAGCACAGGTTCGTAACATTGCAGAAGTGACAACTGCTGTTGCAAAAGGCGATCTTTCCAGGAAAATTACCGTAAATGTAAAAGGAGAAATTCTTGAATTAAAAAATACCATCAATACGATGGTTGATCAGTTAAACTCTTTTGGATCAGAGGTGTTTCGTGTGGCAAGGGACGTAGGTTCGGAAGGAAAATTGGGTGGCCAGGCAGACGTGCCGGGTGTAGAAGGCCTGTGGAAATATCTTACAGATTCTGTAAATAAAATGGCTTCCAATCTTACATCGCAGGTAAGAAATATAGCGGAAGTAACAACGGCTGTGGCAAATGGAGACCTTTCCAGAAAAATTCAGGTGGATGTAAAAGGAGAAATTCTTGAGTTAAAAAATACAATCAACACCATGGTGGAACAACTTCGTGCATTTGCATCTGAAGTAACGCGTGTGGCAAAAGAAGTAGGAACCGAAGGGAAATTGGGAGGGCAGGCAAACGTACCTGGAGTTGCAGGAACCTGGAAAGACCTTACAGATTCTGTAAACCAAATGGCCGGTAATCTTACAGACCAGGTAAGAAATATTGCAGATGTTGCCATCGCTGTGGCGAATGGCGATATGTCGAGGAAAATCACGGTGGATGTTCATGGAGAAATATTACAATTGAAAGAAACGCTGAACACAATGGTGGACCAGCTACGTGCATTTGCATCTGAAGTTACGCGGGTGGCACGTGAAGTTGGTACTGATGGTAAGCTGGGCGGACAGGCATTTGTGCCAGGCGTTGCAGGTACCTGGAAAGATTTGACAGATTCAGTAAACCAGATGACTGGAAACCTTACTTCACAGGTGCGAAATATTGCTGAAGTTACAAAAGCAGTAGCATCAGGAGACCTTTCCAAAAAAGTAACCATTGACGTGAAAGGAGAAATTCTTGATTTGAAGAATACCATCAATACGATGGTGGATCAGTTAAATTCATTTGCTTATGAGGTAACGCGTGTGGCAAGGGAAGTAGGAACCGAAGGTAAGTTGGGCGGACAATCAGAAGTGCAGGGAGTAGCAGGAACCTGGAAAGATTTGACAGATTCTGTAAATATGATGGCTTCCAACCTCACTAACCAGGTTCGTGGAATTGCTAAGGTGGTCACAGCAGTTGCAACAGGAAACCTGAAACAAAAATTATCCATTGTTTCGCAAGGTGAAGTAGCGCAGTTGACCGATACAATCAATGAAATGATTGATACCCTGGCCGTATTTGCCGACCAGGTTACCACTGTTGCCCGTGAAGTAGGCGTTGAAGGAAGATTGGGCGGCCAGGCAAGTGTGCCGGGCGCATCAGGTATCTGGAAAAATCTAACAGAAAACGTAAATCAGCTAGCAGAAAATTTAACCACCCAGGTTCGTGCGATTTCGGACGTAGCTTCCTCCGTTACAAAAGGCGATCTTACCCAGATGATTAGTGTGGAAGCAAAAGGTGAAGTGGAAGAATTAAAAGATACAATCAACCAGATGATTGTGAACCTTAAAAAGACAACATTAAGAAACCAGGAACAAGACTGGCTGAAATCAAACCTGGCAAAATTTACCCAAATGCTGCAGGGGCAAAAGGATTTGAAAACAGTAACACAACGAATTCTTTCCGAGTTGGCTCAGGTAGTAAACGCACAAAAAGGGCTTTTTTATATTCTGAAGCAAGACGAAAACCAGCAAAATCCGAAGTTGAAATTATTTGCTTCATATGCATTGGACAACGTCAGCAAAATGAACCGGGAGTTGGAATTGGGTCAAGGCCTTGTTGGCCAATGT
>JBQCFO010000485.1:0-23496 GCA_051959055.1 Ginsengibacter sp.
ATAAAGGTTTCGAAATCAGCGCTTTCTTCCAGGGCGTAGGAAGCCGCAAGGTTTGGGTCGATGGAATTTTAGCGATCCCAGGATATAAAAATGCAGATGGAGCAATGCCACAGGCTATTGCCGGTAATTACTGGACACCAACTCATACAGACGCATTTTATCCTGCTGCTTACAACAACGGTGGTAGCAATGCAGCCAATAACATGCAGGTACAAGACAGGTATTTACTGAACATGGCTTATTTGAGACTGAAAAATCTGACAATTGGTTATTCCATTCCTCAAAACGTTTTAAAGAAAGCTCATATCAATTCTTTGAGAGTCTATGGCGCGCTTGAAAACTTTATTACCTGGGATCATCTGAAAGGATTGCCAATAGATCCGGAATATATTAATGGATATTCCATGTGGAATTCATCAAACTACAATCTCGGTCGTACAGGTATGGGTGTTCCAGCCTTCAAGAGCGTATCTGTAGGTGTTCAATTAAACTTTTAAAATTTATTAAAAATGAAACAAATAAAATATTTAGGCGGATTAGCAATTGCTTCGATGCTTTTCTTTTCCTGCCAAAAGGACTTTCTTAACAGGCCGCCGAAGACAACTTATATAGATCAGAACGGTCTGTTTTGGAGAGGTGAAGACGACATTCGTATGTTTGCAAACGGCTTCTATCCCAATTATTTCAATGGATATGGCCTTGGATGGACCTGGGATTATGCACCTGTAGTAGGTTCAACTTTTAACGATGATCTAACAGGCAAAAACGTTCAGTCGAATTTTGAAAGCAACATCCCTACTTCAAGAGGATCTATTCTTGAATCAGCCGCATGGTTGACGCAATATTCTGGACCTACCTGGGACTTTGCCTGGGTGCGCAAAGCGAACCTTCTGATAGATCGGGTAGAGAACGTTGCAAAGCCAGCATTGTCTGATGATGCATACCGTCATTGGACTGCAGTAGGCCGGTTTTTCAGAGGATATGAATATTCACGGTTGGTAAGTGTCTTTGGAGACGTGCCTTACTTTGGACGAGAGGTAAAAGATAATGAGCTGGATACTTTGTACAAAGACAGAGATCCACGCGGACTGGTAATGGACAAAGTTTATGAAGATTTTCAATACGTGTTAGCCAACATCCGCGCGACCGACGGAACCCTAAATCTGAATAAAAATATTGCCGCAGCCTTCATCTCAAGGTTCATGTTGTTTGAAGGAACTTATGAACATTATCATGGATTAGATGATGCCCGGGCAAAAAAATATCTTGAGTTGGCTGTTCAGGCTGCTGAAGTAGTAATGAATAGTGGCAAATACACTTTTGGAAGCGATTTCAAAGCGCTTTTTACGTCAGAAAACCTGGCTGGAAATCCGGAAGTTATTTTGTATCGTGTTTATGATGCAGCGCTTTCGGTTACTCATGCTGTTGGCTCCTATTCAAATGGTACGGAAACCGTAGGTGTGGATCCAAACCTGGTATTGGTAAAATCCTTTATTATGAATGATGGAAATGTTTGGCAGAATTCTTCCATTGCCGGTGCAGATGATTTCTCCCTTTTGAATCTTGATAAAACAAGAGATCCAAGGTTTGAAGCTTCCTTCATTGACAAAGCAAACGGATCTTCAACTACGCTGTTGTATGGTTATAAATTTGCTTCCAGGGATGCTATTACTTACATCGGTAAAACGCCTCCACCAAATTGGGCAAGCAATACAAATACAAGTGATGCACCCATAATCCGTCTGGCTGAAGTAGTGTTAAACTGGCTCGAAGCAAAAGCAGTATTGGCTGAGAGCCTTGGAGGTGCTGCTGTAACTCAGGGTGATTTAGATAAATCAATCAATGCAATCCGCAATCGCCCTTTAGACGCGGCCGCAATTGCTAAAGGCGTTAAGAAAACAGCTCCCCTGCAACTTGCGTCACTTCCTGATGATCCTGCAAGAGATGCAGACGTGTCCAAACTGATGTGGGAAATTCGCAGGGAAAGACGTATGGAATTTGTATTTGAAGGTTTCCGTCTTTTGGATTTAAAAAGATGGAAAAAACTCAATTACATGGATTACAGCACCAATCCGGATTACTTCCTGGGCCCATGGATAAATCTGCAATCTGAATTTCCATCGGCGTTGACCACATCAGCCGCCACAAAAGGCAATGTTAAAGTAAAAAAAGGAGATGGTACGATTGTTACCTATAACGGTACGAATGCAGCCGATATGGTAGGTTTTTGGGTGGTAGAAAATGCGAGCAACAGGAACCAATTTGGCGATAAGAATTACCTGTCTCCGGTTGGGGCACAGCAAATTAATGAGTACAAGGATAAAGGCTATACCCTTTCTCAAACAAAAGGTTGGTAATCACTTTTCAACCAAACTCATAATGAAGAGGCTGTCTCAAAAGGACAGCCTCTCTTTTTTTAAAGTAAAATACAAATTCAATGTATTTGTTTCTTTGCTGCAGCGTCTGTGTTGCCTGAAATTTCATTTATTCTTTTCTCGTTTCCGCCATCAGGAAACATCTTACATTTTTTTAATCGGCTCAAATAGCTTGAGAGCTTATTCAAAAACTTCTGTCCATTTCCTCAGTAAAGCAATGAATAATGCGGATTCTTAATTTCGATATGACTTTTTTCACTTTCCAGAATTATGCACAATGAAAACGATTTTTACCAAACATGAGTACGATATAGAATATTTCATTCCTTCGAGTTTTTACACCTTTACAACCAACGCTATATAATAGTAGCATCCTTGGTGATTGTGTTTTCAAAGCCTGAAAGGCTGTAATTATTATAAAAAGCGATTAAATTATAAAGTAATCCGAAAGGTATGAAAAATCTTATCAGGTCAAACCCAGATTAAAATTACAAATTCATTGGATTTATTTGTTCAGTGCAACGTTCAACTTGCAGATGATTTAAAGCACTTTCAAAAAACTTTCAAAAAACTTTCAAACATTCTTCATTTTGCGGAGAATTGCCATTATTGCGTAAAATTTTGCGGTTTTAATGCAATATTTTAATTTTCAAGTACCCAATTCGCGTTTTTTAACATTTCACACTTATATATTTGAGGAATAATTCTGTTAACAGATGCTTAAAACTGAACGCCAGGCCTTTATCGTACATCAGGTTAATCTCCATAATAAAGTTCTTTTAACCGAACTAATGACACAAATTAATGTATCGGATGATACTATCAGAAGAGACCTTCAGGAATTAGCAGAATCAGGCAAAATAATTAAAGTACACGGCGGTGCTTTATCACCTTCATTTCATAATGGTAATGATGCTTCAAAAGAAGTTTATGCCTATTCTCAAAAAAAAATTATTGCCAAAAAGGCTGCATCGCTGATAGAAGACGGCATGTTTGTTCTGACAGGCGGAGGTACTACTATTATTGAACTTGCACGCGCTTTACCGCCTTCTCTGCATGCAACTTTTATATCAGGTAGCATTCCTGCTCTTAGTGAGTACATTATTCATCCCAATATTGATGTAATCGCTATCGGAGATAAAGTGTCGAAAGATTCAAAAATTACTGTCGGTTCTGATGCAATTTCCCGGATAAAAGAGCTGAAAGTTGACTTATGCATATTGGGTACCTCTGCTATCAATCTGGAAAATGGAGTTTCCGACAATGACTGGGAAGTAGTGCAGGTTAAAAGAGCGATGATAGAAGCATCTAAAAAGGTGGTTTGTTTAACGATTTCTGAGAAGATCAATTCACAGCAGCCATTGCAGGTGTGTGATAGTAAAAAGATAGGCATTCTCATTACAGAATTAACACCGGATGACGCGCTCCTGCATCCTTATGTGCGGGCGGGAATAACAGTTCTATAAATAACCAGTTGATAAATCGCAGTACTAAACCGTTCGGATTTTGCGGCATTTGCTGCGGGCATTTGCTGTTTTTAATGATTTTTTACAAAAGCGTGATAAATAAAAGCAGCAGAATAAAAACATCATTTGTCCTGAAACAAACAACTCTTTCCAATATAAACTCTCAATTTTAAAAATTCACCATGAGAAATTTAATTACCGCGCTTTTTGTACTTCTACTGTTACAATTTAGCCAGACAGCCCTTGCCCAGCAACGGACCATAACCGGAACAGTGGTTTCCTCTGATGAAACCCCTATTGTCGGAGCCTCTGTCATTATTAAAGGGAAAAAAACCGGTACGCAAACCGATCCAAACGGAAAGTTCTCAATCAGTGCTCTTCCGTCAGATGCTCTCGAGGTAAGTGCAGTGGGACATACCGCGCGGGAGATCAAAGTTGGTAATTCTTCACACATTTCAATCGTACTTCAAAGAGAGAATGGCGAGTTGCAGCAAGTAGTGGTTACCGCGCTCGGCATCCGAAAACAAGAAAGGGCGTTAGGATATTCTGTTACCCAGCTGAGCGCAAATGAACTTATGAAAAACAAGAATACCAATGTCATCAATTCCCTTGCAGGCAAAGTTCCGGGAGTAAATATCACTCAATACAGCGGTGCTCCCGGCGCCGGAGCTTCTATCACGCTTCGCGGCGGAACTTCAACATCGGAAACCAGGCAAAATCAACCCTTATTTGTTGTAGATGGAATTATTTATGATAACTCAACGACCGTTACCGGTAACACAGGTACCGATGGTTTGTCGCGCAGTAATACGACCTACTCAGACCGTGTAATGGACATCAACCCGGAGGATATTGAAAGCTTGTCAGTTTTAAAAGGCGCTGCCGCAGCCGCTTTATACGGTTCCCGTGCGGCGGATGGTGTGGTGCTGATTACTACCAAAAAAGGAGCAGAAGGCAGGGTACAGGTGGATTTCAATAGTAAAATAAGCACTTCCTGGGCAGACAAATTACCACAGGTTCAAACGGAATTTGGCCCCGGTATTTATTCGAGCAATGGCGTTCTGAGTACAGATGGGGTTTACAGTTCATGGGGACCAAAAATTCCGGCCGACAGTACGATCTATGATAACATCGGTAATTTCTTTCGCCATGGCGCTATTTATGACAATAACGTAAATGTATCGGGCGGTAGCAAGAATGGTTCTTTTTACTTATCCGGATCTAACTTTAAGCAAACAGGTATCGTTCCCGGAACCAGCTATGACAAAACAACTTTCCGTTTTAATGGTGAGCAGAAATATGGCGGCCTGACATTGAATGCCAATGTAGCGTATTCCGTTGCCAACACCGTCAGAACCTTAACAACGGAAGGTTTATGGGCAGCCTCAGTCGGGGGATACAATGGAGTAGGAAGTATGCAATCCCTGTACAATTGGCCCACAACATACAATATTAAAAACTATATAAATCCTGATGGAACCCAACACCGGATATATGCCGGGACGCTTGCTTTGGAAGACGATATGGACAATCCTTACTGGATCATCAATGAGAACAACTTAACCTCACAAACCAATCGTTTCACCGGCGGAATAAACGGCAATATGACAATTACCGATTGGTGGGATATTACAGGACGTGTAGGTTATGATCAATACACTACCAATGACTATACCTATATTGCTCCCGGGTCTGCGGTAATTCCACTAAACCAAAACGGGCAACTGAGCAAAGACATGGTTAACTATACCTATATCACAACAACTGTGATGACTAATTTTCATAAGAGCTTTGGCGATTTTGATACGCATCTTTTGATGGGAACTACTTCGGAGGATTTTAATACAAAAAATCAAAATCTTTGGGGCTATGCCTTTAGTACACCCGGCACGATAAGCTTTAATAATATGGAGACAACAAATAAATTTTTTACTGATGCAACAACCAGGAGGCGTTTGGTTGGAGCTTATGGAGAAGTGGGGGTATCTTATAAAGGTCTGGTATATCTGACAGCAACAGGACGCAATGACTGGTCATCCACGCTGCCAATTAAAAACTGGTCTTATTTCTATCCTTCTGTCAGCGGCTCGTTTATTTTTACACAATTGCTACCGGCAAGTAATGTGCTTTCTTTTGGTAAACTGCGCGCAAGCTGGGCAAGAGTCGGTAAAGATGCGAATCCTTATGCTACCAATACTTACGAAAATCCGCCGATTACTATTGGTAATTTTATGGGTGTGGGTAACCAGTACTATTCAGGTAATCCTAATCTGATTCCTGAAATCCAGAATTCATGGGAAGTTGGCGGTGAGCTTAGATTTATAAATGATCGTATTGGTTTGGATTATACCTATTATCATAATGAAACTCAAAATCAAATTGCACAACCCCGGTTGGCTCAATCAGGCGGATTTATTTTCAGCGCACTTAATTCCGGCTCGGTAATAAATAAGGGTATGGAAATCGCCGTCACCGGTAAAATAGTGTCCAAAAGGGATTTTTCATGGAATGCAACACTCAATTTCTCCTATAACCGGGGCAGATTAGGTGCGTTCATTCCCGGTGTGGCCTATTTTTACCCGACCGATGCTCAATTTGGAACCATAAAAGCAGCCTCAATTCCAAATGGTGGATATTTCCTCGGAATGACCGGTCAGGATTATTTCCATGCAATGGACACCAGTGGAAAAGAAATTCCAAACTCGCCCTACCAAATAGATCCGACAACCGGATTATATAAAATCAACTCTACTAATCCCGTTGTGGGGAATCGTGAACCTGATTACATTGGAGGTTTTGAAAACACGTTACGTTATAAAAAGCTTACGCTCTCCTTCCTTCTCGATATCCGCATCGGAGGAGATGTATTTAATGGTACCGAGTATGCAATGGTCGTAAACGGGTTAAGCAAAAAAACTTTATTGAACGACCGGCAGTCGGTGACTGTAAGCGGAGTGAACAGTAATACCGGAACCGACACTACAATCACTTACAATGCAAATCAGTCATATACCATCGGTAGTACAACCTATTCCGGCACGAATATGATCTACCGCTATTGGCAAAACTATGCAGCGAACTCTTATAATTTTATTACGTCAGTAAACTGGCTTAAACTTCGTTCAGTTTCGTTGGTTTATGACTTTTCTGATGTATTGAAGAATCAAAAAGTAATTAAAGGACTTACTGCCACTGTAGTAGGAACGAACCTGTTTACATGGACCAACTATAAAGGAATGGATCCCGAAGTAAGTGCAGCCGGAGGAACGGGCGGTTCGGGTTCTACAGGTATTGATTACCTGGGAGTACCTGCCGTAGCAAGTTTCACATTCGGAGTAAATATTAAGTTTTAAACTCAAAAAAATAAGTCATGAAAAAAACAAAATATATTATACTGGGTTGCATATTCACAATGAGTTTAGCCTCCTGTAAAAAGTGGCTGGACGTTAATACAGACCCGGACAACCCAAACAACCAAAGCGTTTTAATTCAAAACCGGGTGCCATGGATTGAACATTTTTACCAATATACGGCAGGCGTAACCAATTATCGTACTGCACTTCAGGCAGGAGTTTATTATAGTAACACTGCTGCCGGTAACAGCTTTAGCACTACGTGGCAATGCTCCAGTGCCAATTCGACAACTCCATACCAAACCTGGTTTATAGAAGTATCTTCCAACGTAGTGGATTTGTATAATTCCGCCCAGAAAAAAGGCGCTTATCAGTATATGGCTGTGGCTGATGTTTTCAATGCCCTGGGCTACATGGAAATGCTCGACCTGTATGGTGAAATGCCTTATACAGAAGCAGGAACGGGAAATCCAAGTCCTAAACCTGATGATGGCAAAACCATCTATAACGGTTGTATGGCTCATCTCAATGAAGCTATCAGTTTGTTCAATAAACCACAGGAAGTAGGCGCTCCGCCTCTTGCTGCCGGAGATTTGTGGAATGGTGGAGACGTTAGTAAATGGATCAAACTCTGCTGGGGCTTAAAAGCGCGTTATATGCTCAAACTTTCGAAAAAAGCGGATTTGTTTAACGCCGATTCCATTCTGTATTGTTTGTCTCAAGGACCTCAATCCAATGCTGATAATACAGTGGGGCCAGGCTTCAATAACAGCACCGTAACCGATTATTTATACGGTGATCCGGTTGTAACCAACGGCAACTTTGATTATGCAGCCTATGGAAATTCTATCCGAATTTCCCAATAAAATAATAGCCTGCTGACAAATTTGAACGGGTCAGGTGTGGTGGATCCGCGTATGTCTAAAATTGTACCTGCTTCTATGGCCAACGTTAAACTTAATTCCAGTGGAGTTGTATCATCGTACACCTGGAACCGTTCGATAGGTGTTGATTCATACGGCGCGGCAACCCGGCTGGTAAAAGGAGGCGCTGCTTCTATACAGACCGCAAGTTATGCTGCTACCCCTCAAATAAAAGTATATAATATTACAAGTTCTACGGATCATGCAAGTTTTGTCGATTCCCTGATTGCACATGGTAAAATTGCCGGACAGGATTATGCAGATAGCGGAACTTATGTAAGAGTAACGTACCCTGCAGGATCGATCTATATCAACAGCAGCAATTATGTGTATGCCGGAGATACTGCCTATGTAAACATGCGAAGCAGTGCCATTGCAACATCAGGCAATCCTGCTCAGCCGGCAAACGATGTGAACTGGTATCCTTCTCCAGCTGCTTATTCTGCCGGCGTTATTGGTTCCACAGGCTCATTCCAGGTTCGTCCTATTTCAGATCAGGATATCCTGACGTATTATGAAATGTGTTTTATTAAAGCGGAAGTTTATTTGAGAAAGGGCGACCCTGCAGATGCGTACACGGCTTACATTGCAGGGATTCAGGCAAATATGGACAAAATGCAAACTAAACTTGCTGAATGGCAAGGTGCAGGCTTTGACAAAAATGCTGCCGGCGTTGTCGTTCCCGATATGGAGCCTATGAATGCAGCTGATATTGCTACCTATATGACGAGCAAGGCGGTAGCACAGGGCCCAGGCGACTTGACTATGTCAGATATCATGCTGCAAAAATATATTGCTATGGGTTGCAGTCTCGAAAACTATAACGATATGCGGCGCTTTGATTACAGTGCCGGTGATATAGGTAGTTTTGGAGTGGTTTACCCTGGCTATCAACGAGGCCCTTTATTTACAGGCCAGGCTCAGTTGACAGGAGGAGGGCCAACAGATCCCCGATATTGGATGCGCCGGTGGATGTTGCCTCCTACTTATGAAATAAATTACAACTCACTCCATACGCTTGCGTTGAACCCTCATGCTGCTGATCCAAACATCTGGAGTATGCCAGTGTGGTGGGACTCTCCAACCGATGAGGCATATTATGGGTATTTGAAATAATAAGAACGAGGATAGCAGGTTCACAAATCTATGAATCAAAAAGCTGTGTCAATTTTAGGCACAGCTTTTTTGTTTGTCTTCATATGAAAATTCTTCCTGTTTTTATTTCTTAAAATCATGTTTCAGGAGCTTTTTAAATATGCAGTTAAGTCGTATGAATCACATCTGCACAGATTCTTTATCAAAAACGAAAATTTGCTTCTTATCTTCGCACTCCATTTAATTTTAAATGTTCCTTTTTCTGACCACTCAGAAATAATTACAAATTCTCAAAAATGAAACAATCCCCCAATACGCAGGCTGTGCGTATTCAAGTACCAAGAACCGATGAAAAAGAACACAGTACTCCTTTATTTCTCACTTCCAGTTTTTGTTTTGATAGTGCCGAGGAAATGCGTGCCACTTTTGCAGGCGAATTAGAAAACAATATTTATTCCCGATTTGAAAACCCGAATGCACAGGAATTTATCGATAAAATGTGTGCATTGGAAGGAACAGAAAGCGGTTTTGCGACCGCATCAGGCATGAGCGCTATCTTCAGCTGCTTCATGACTTTTTTGAATGCCGGTGATCATTTGTTGAGTTGCAGTTCGGTTTTTGGTTCCACACACACGATTATTACGAAATTTTTTAAAAGATGGAATATCGATTATTCTTATGCAGATTTAAAAGATCCGGATTCATGGGAATCTCTGATAAAGCCCAACACAAAAATGATCTATGTAGAAACACCCACAAACCCGGGTCTGGATATTGTAGATCTCGAATGGCTCGGAAATTTAGCCAAAAAGCACAAGGTAATATTAGTGGTCGATAATTGTTTTGCAACGCCGATTTTACAAAGGCCCGCAGATTATGGCGCAGACCTCGTTTTACATTCTGCTACTAAATGGCTGGATGGGCAGGGACGCGTTTTAGGAGGAGTAATTGTAGGCAGAAAAGACCTCATTCAGGAAATTTATTTATTTAGCAGAAACACAGGACCTGCTATCTCTCCTTTCAATGCATGGCTGCTCAGCAAAAGCCTGGAAACCCTTGATGTCCGCATTCAAAGACATTGCGACAATGCAGAGGCTTTAGTAAAAGCTCTTGATGGACATCCCAAATTGAACAGTATAAAATATCCTTTTCATCCTTCTCATCCGATGTATGAAATAGCCAAAAAACAAATGAAACGAGGTGGCGGATTGATCACTTTTGATTTAAAAGGCGGCCTCGAAAGTGGAAAAAAATTTTTAGACGCACTTCAAATCCTCACTCTTACATCCAACCTGGGAGATACACGAAGCATCGCTTCCCATCCGGCATCCACTACCCATGCAAAATTAACCCCTGAAGAACAATTGGCAGTTGGCATTACGCCTGGGCTAATCAGAATTTCGGTAGGCCTTGAAAGTATTGAAGACATCCAGGCAGATATCGTGCAGGCTTTGGAGAAAAGCTGAGATTTTTTATGGGGTTAAGTGGGGTTTTAGAAATTGTTTAGAGGGTTTACAATCGTTTAGAGGGTTTAGTAACCAAACCCGAATGACCTGGTCATCCGGGCGTAAGCAGGAGAAGAAATAACTCAAATTCCTCTTCTCATTTTGAACTTTTTAGAAACCACCATTAGCTGACCTTATACTCAAAAAAAAATTTGTATTTTAATAAAAAAATACAACCTTTAATTTTTAAAAGTTAAAAAACTACTGCCATGTCTGATTTGGATCTTCTACACAATGATTTAATGGTTACACCTGCTTCACACACCTTTTTGAATGAAGCAGCGCGCTGGGGGAAATTTCTTTCTATTGTTGGCTTTATTTTAAGTGGCCTCATTGCAATAGGAGCATTTTTTGCTCCATCCATTTATACGAAACTATCGGCATTCAATGAAATGTCTGTAGGAGCTGCCGGAGTTGCAGCTACTGTCATTACAATAATCTACCTGGTATTTGCAGTGTTGTTATTTTTTCCCTGCCTTTTTCTGAATAAATTTTCTGTAAAAATGAAAGCGGCTTTAACTTCTGTAAACCAGGAATATTTTGAAGAATCCTTCAAAAATTTAAAATCGCTGTTTAAATTTTACGGGATTTTTACCATCATTATATTATCATTTTATGCACTGGCGTTTGTCATTGCTATGCTCACTGTAGCGATGAGGCCATAAGAAATCCCATAAGAGGCGGGTAACCATTTTTTAAATTCTTATCTTCTAAGCATCGGGGGTACGTTTTCCTTGGTTTCTCTTACAGAGTCAGCTTTTTCATACTTTATAAATTTAGCCGGTAAAACTGTATCAGATTTTGAAGGTGTGCCATGTAAGGTATCACGCACAGTGCCCTGTATTTCACATGCTGAAAATGCAGCAACAATAAAGAAAAGTAAACAAACTTTAAAAAATTTCATCCTGTCTTTTTTATGAATTAAAAATTATATTTTCCGTCCTGTTCTTAAAAATTATGGGCTTAAAAAATTCGATTTGGTTTGTCAAAATAAAATCAGGCTTTAAAGAATGATCGATAGCCTTAATCCCAAAGCTCCGAAATTGCCGTTTCCGGCGTAACCATCATACTTGAAAGTAAGATCCAATGGTTTATCATTCCTGCTAAAGTTGTACCCAATCTGCGGTGTATAAGCAAAAGCGGTCGCGCTCGTTCCGCTCATACTATTCAAACCTACTCCAATTTGCGCACCCAAGTGCAAATTGCCGGCATAAACATTTCCCCCTACTCTTACCGGGATTACTACATAAGCTTTATTATTTGTGTTGCTTCCGGCAGAACGGCCAGCGTAACTTATCACACCTATGTAACCTGTACCACTTAAATTTTGTTTGTAAAAATGCTCTGCTTCTGCACTGGCACCGATTCCTAAACCCCAGCCTTTATTACCCGGCACAACACTCAAAGGATTAGAAGTAGCCAGGCCTAATTCAGCACCCAAACTAAATCTGGTTCTTCCTTCTCTTTGTGCAGTGGCAAAGGAACAAACCAAAAAAGTGGTTGAGATAAACAGGAGTATCTTTTTCATATTCGGGTGTTTTAATTTTCCAAAATTAAGCTGTAAAGAATTAAAGCCAAAATTAATCCTTTAAAAAACGAGGAAGGTTTGTTTAGAAGTTTTAATTTAAATTCTCTCTGATGAAAATCTTCTTGGTTTGAGCATGAACTTCAAAAAACCAAGAAGGTTTATTCAAAACTTTGATTTTAATCCTCTCTGATAAAAACCTTCTTGGTTTGATGCTTCCTGGTTCTTTAGAAGTTTTAATTTTAAATTCTCCCTGATGAAAACCTTCCTGGTTTGATGCTTTCCAGCAATTCAAAAAACCAGGAAGGTTTGTTTAGAAGTTTTATTTTTAAAATAAATCCTTCTACAGTAAAGCAATAAATAATTGATATTCTTATTCTCAGAAAATAACCCGCAAATGAACTTTCATCTGATTACCACTTCTTTTATTACCTTCTCTCCTAATGCTTCATTCACTCTTTCAATGATTTTTGCTTTCTGATAAAGCAATTCATTTTTCAACGGAGCTATGTTTGTAGAAATAAATAAAGTAGAATTAATGATCTCTATTTTGTCGGTATAATTGGCAATGGTTTTCCCCATAATTTTTTCCCACGCTTCTTTCACCTGCATCGCTTGTACTCCACTTTTCAGTTTGCTTTTTTTTAAAAATTCTTTCAATGCATCACCGATTGAAACTTCCATTTTTTTAGTATTATTAAATTATTTTATTATTAAATTTGATTTGCAACGTTCAACGATGTTAATGCAATCATATTCATAGGGCGTTGCCCTATGCTAAAAGATACCGCCCTTTCAGGGCTTGCAACTTTGAACCTCCAACCTTCAACATTTAACCCCCTATACCAGCTCTATAATCTGTGTTTCATTTTCAAATTGCGAAAGTGCTTTTTCTAACCTTTCTGCGTGAGTATCTGTAATAAAAACCTGTCCGCTATTTTCTTTGCAAACATATTCCAATAAATTCTGAATCCGGTTTTCATCCAATTTTTCAAACACATCATCCAACAATAAAAAAGGAGCTGAACTTTTTACCTTTTTTAAAATTTCAAATTCTGCCAGTTTGCATGCAAATAACAAACTCTTTCTTTGGCCTTGCGAAGCAATGGTTTTAAAAACATTTTCCTGCAATAAAAAAATAAGATCATCTCTGTGAATTCCGGTATTGGTGCGCTGTGTGAGGCGGTCTTTCTGCCGTGAAGCAATTAATAATTCTGCAAAATTATTTTCGTTTAAAAGGCTGTTGTATTCGATGGTTATTACTTCATTATTTCCGGAAATGCTTTTATAAAATTGCTGGATTAATGGAAATAATTTTTGGGAAAATTGATTTCTT
Source organism: Ginsengibacter sp. (assembly GCA_051959055.1). Classification (GTDB taxonomy): domain Bacteria; phylum Bacteroidota; class Bacteroidia; order Chitinophagales; family Chitinophagaceae; genus Ginsengibacter. The sequence continues at coordinate 13,579 of JBQCFO010000485.1, forward strand.
GTTTTATGAATATAATTTGCCGCGGAAGTCAGTTGTTCATCAAAAGTTTCGAGCAAAGGAAAATTAAACGTGCTTCGTAAAGATTCGTTTTTTAAAAAACTATTTCTTTGCGCTAATATTTTATTGTAAATAATCAACTGCTGCAAATATTCTGCATCCACCTGGCTGATGAGCGTATCTATAAATTTTCGTCTTTCTTCACTTCCACCGGTAATCATTTGAATATCATCGGGTGCGATAATTACGCATGGGAATTTTCCAATATGATGAGAAAATTTTTCATAAGCAATATCGTTTAAATAAAACTCTTTTTTTTGCGAAGCACGATAAATACAAACAACTTTTTGGGTTTTATTTTCTTCCTTTTCATTTACAACTTCTCCTTCCAGCCGGAAGCCTTCTTCACCAAAACAAACATTAAGTACTTCTGATTTTGAAAAATAACTTTTGGTAAAACAGAGATAATTGATCGCATCGAGAAGATTGGTTTTGCCTTTTCCATTCAATCCACATATACCAATGATCCTTTTGGAAAAATCAAATGTTTTTGATTGATAATTTTTATATCCGGTTAAGGTAATTTTCTTGAAATGCATGAAAGAATTTTTGCTACAATTACATGAATTTACACGAATGGAAATAAAAGTTTTGTTGCCACAGATTACACAAATTCTCGCGGATTTTTATCTACCAACTATACTCTGCCTGTTTGTATGATGAGGCAGGGAATTTACACAAATGGTCCCGTAATTTTTAATATATAATTCCATATTCGCATTCGAATGATCGGTGGTCAGTGGTCGATTGTCAGTTCTCTACATCATCCTTCTCAAATAATTTATCTGGCCCAGGTGATAATTTAAATGCGCAAGTAAAAAAGTAAGCATGTTTTCTGTTGAAAATGTTTGATCTCTTATCTGTAAAGGGAAATCTTTTTTTAAATCTTCAGGCGATAATTGTGGAAGCGTTTTTTTGATTGTTTCTTTCAATGCATTCAAATCAGAAAGCAGCTTTTCACGCGGAATATTTTTCACGGAAAATTCTTCATCGCGCTTTCGTACATAATCTGTATTTGCTAAAGTTTTTCCGACAAAATGATTCAAATTTCCAAGAAGATGCGTCACTAAATTTCCGGCTGAATTATTAATCCCTTCTTTTGTTTTCCAGATATCATTTTCATTCTTAAACAAGTTAATTTCTTCAATTAATTTATCTAAATCTCTTTGAAAAAAATTGGTAATATCCATGGTTTTGATTTTTTACTGGTTTGTAAAAATACATGAAACCACAGGCATTTTGATTGCCAATTTTTTGAAAAAAAATGCAAGAGAGGATAGAGTTTAAAACGGATAAATGCAATTTCCGTTTATTAGTTTGTTTACTGGAACTCTGATTATTTGATGATTTTTATAAACTGAGTATTGCCATCAGGTTTAACTATCTCCAACTGGTATATTCCTTTCGGTAAATGATTCATAGAAATAAATTCCTCGCTGCTTCGTTCGGTAACAGAAATTTTATCCGATGAAATTAACTGTCCCAGGGGATTAAATAACCTGGTTGTATAAATTCCCGGAAGTTGATTTTTAAACTGCAAATGAATAAATCCATCAGTAACCGGATTTGGATAAACAGAAATTTTAGCGGTTATTTTTCCCATCATCACTTTTACAATCTGTGTATAATTGTTTTTCCCATCGGGGCTCACACTGTGAATCCGGTAATAATTATTTCCTTCAAATGGTTGCTCGTCTGTCCAGTCATAGTTTGCGGCTCCTTTATTCAAAGCAGCGACTTTACCGGCTTGCACAAAATTAATTCCATCAGCCGATTTCTCTATTTCATATTGCTGTATTCCGCTTTCATTTTCCATATTCCATTGTATCACGACATATTGATTTTTTTGAACAGCTTTTATTGAAATAAAAGTAACCGGCATTGCATCCATTTGCCTGAATATGATTTTAAACCGGTCTGCTGCTGCGGAAGCGGCATTTGAAGTGACTGCAAAAGTTACAAAACTACTATCATTAAGGCTTACGGGAGTTGAAGTATTTAAAAATTTATCTATCAAGAATGCCTGTAATTCTACAGCCGACATATTTTCAGGAGCAAACCGGAGTTGATAAGTACGTTGAGCCAGATTGGTCATGTTGTAGTATAACGTATCTAAAGTTGTCACGGGCGCCTTAGCCTCGATGGATAAAATTTTCCCGTCTCTTTTCAGTCCAAAATTTTCACCGGCATTTGATATTTTAATGGCGTCATTTCCATCGACAATATTACTAAAAGCAGGATCAAATATAACCATATTACCATCTGCAATAATATCCTTATCAGCAGGGCCGGTGAAAAGACTCACGCCGAGAAAATTACGGTTTTGAGACGCATCAGATTTTCTGGCAAAATTTACAGAACCGGTTCCCGGCACTTTACAGTTTTCGGTAAAAGTGACGGTATTTATTTGCTTTGAAAAAGAAGCTACATCCGTTGTAGAATGAACAAAAAACGCTTGTCCTGATTGAATGATTGATGAAGAAATTCCCGAAGGATAAGGGAAAGTTCCACCAGGCACGGGTTTCCAGTTATTCACAGCGCTTAAAGTTTGATATCCGCCTAATCCATAAAAACCATACAGATACGGATCCCATACATAAAATTTATTGTCAATAGAACCCTGGATGGTAAGTTTCGTAAAATCTATTGGAGAGGCATAAGGATTTCCGATAGATTCCATGTTGTTTGAATTTACATTAATAGCAGCCTGTGTTCCCGTGAGCAAGCTTCCCTTTGTACGCAAAGTAGTTACTACCGCCGGCTGATCAAAAGCAGTTACAGATCTGTCGCCTCTTACAAAAATCATATATCCGTTTGCATTAAAAACGGGGTTATTTGTATTGGCAACTCCAATCCAGCTATCAGTAGCATAATTATAATATTTTAAAGAAGGCGTTGAAGAATACAGATCAAAACCGGCAGCGGTTCCTCCTGCTCCCGTTATTTGTGTACCATAGTTAGAAGGAGTATTTCCGTTTTCCATCCAGCTTTGTTTTACCGTTTGGCCGTTTGTGGGTGTTGCTAAAAATTGCCACGACTTGGCATGCTGGCCGGGCGCAGTGCCAAGATTAATATACCGTTCCACTATCACCTTTCCATTAATCGAATTACCGGGTCCTACGACATCCACTCTGGCTGTACCTGTTGCATTTGACACAAGAGTAAGGTTATCACCGGTATTAAATTTAGAGGCAGCATTTCCAAATGACAAGGTTCCCAAAATTTTTAAAGTATCACTGGATGTAGATGAAACCGTAAGGCCTGAACTGCTGGAATTGCTGACAATTAAATTCCAAATGCTTTTCTGGTAAAAAATGCTTCCGGAAATGGTTTGTTGCGATGCGCCATTCATCTCGATTGAGCCCTTTGTGGCATCGAATTTTCCAGAATTATAAATGTTTCCCCCGATTTTTAAAATTCCCCCGTTTGCTATAGTTATTGACGCACCTGTTTGAATGGTAACATTTCCGGAATATCCAACGGAAGAAGTAATTACCGGATAATTTGTTAACCCTGAAGGGATTATAACATCCGTAGTTGCTCCCGGTATTATGCCGCAAGGCCAGTTACCAGGATTATTCCAATTTTTATCTGCACTTCCATTCCATGTAGCCGGATCTTTTATGACTATTACTCCTGAGGCAGATTTATTAACTGCACACCCCGTGGTAGATATTTTGTAATTGTATGTTCCTGGTACTGATGAAGCACCACTGATAGTTAACGTTACTCCGTCAAAGGTATAACCTATACCTGCTGGCAAGCCGGTAACAGATGGTGGCCCCCCGCTTCCCACCGTATAAACAATGGGTTGAATATTATTTTTTGGGCAAACCGATTGATTGTCTGTTCCAGGCTGTTGAGGCCCTGCAATAAAAGGAGAAAGTGTGGCAAAAGAAATATCATCAAGGCCAAAATCATTTCCATTTGCAGCTGAATTAAGATCCACGATGCGGATTACAGCAGTAGTTGCGGAACCCGAATTCCAACCCGCGCTATTTCCATTATAAAAACGAACCCAGTTGGTCAGATTGACTGCAGCACTGCTTGTGGGTTTTGGCGCGTTGGTCAAATCAGCTATAGTACCGATTTTTTCGCCATTAACTTCAAATTGTAACCGGGCGGGGGAAGTGGGATTTAAATTCATAGCCCATGCGCTGTAATAATAATTCGTATTAGGTTCCACTTTTACCGTTTCTTCCCACACAGTAATGTTGCCGTGGCCGTTTACCAGCATAAAATTCCGGGGTCCTGTTTGATTATTTGTATGATCCATTCCGAAAAAAGAAGGGTGGTAATTTTGCCCGCTGGTTCCAACAGCATACGCATTATTTCCTGTATCATCTACTAATTCCTGGTTGTAATTAGGAATGTCTTCTTTATAAGCATAACCACTTATAAATCCAGTATTTCCGGCAGTAAAATCACCATTTACTACCAGTTCATTGCCTACTTTCATAGTAGCAGAAGACTTGCAGCCACCAGAAATAGTGGTAGCCGTAACAGAATAAGCACCCACGACATCTACTGTAATACTTTCTGTATTGTCGCCTGTATTCCAAAGATAAGTAACACCGGAAGACGGCTGTGCAGTAAGAATCACTTTGCCTGCAGAGGTACAATAATCAGCGCTGATAGTAACAACCGGATTTACACAAGCTGCCGGGGCCGCAACGGGATCCTGGGCAAAACAACTGAGTGTAATACCGATAAGGAAAACGCTGAAAAGGAAGATTTTTTTATACATTGAAGGTCATAGTTGGATATACGATTTTCAAAGACCGTAAATTGAAACTATGCGACCGAATTAAAAATTTCAATGATTTTGTAAAGTGTACTTTCATAGACATCGAATTAAATTAAAGTATAATGAAGTGGAACAATGTCGGATAAATTCGGTTACGCACTTTTAATTATCCGTTATTTACCACTTCGGTTTTATACACTAATAAATTGTAACGACGAGCTAAGACAAATATTGTATGAATCAAAAAAATACTTTTCCGGTACACTTTTTTATAAAGCATACAGGATTTCAACGCGCGTAAGTCTTTGATGTGAATCAGCAAACAAACAAATATGGCGGAATCGCATTTTACATTTTTTCCGGAAATAGTACTGTTTGAAAGTTTTTGATTTTGTTTTTTTTTTTATGATGTAAACAAATTAATTTAACACCTGGATGATTTCCAGGCTTCCATCTGGTTTCATTACTTCTAATTGATAAATACTTTTAGCTAAATTTCCAGGAAAAATCGTTTCCGTTGAATTGTTTTCAGCATGGGTTATTTTGCTGCCAGTAATTACCTGCCCTAAAGAATTCATTAATTTGATTCTGTAAACTCCTGCCTTCTGATTGGCCATCTGCAGATGAATTGCTCCATCTGTGATTGGATTTGGATAAACTGAAAGTGTTGCGGTTATTTTTTCAATCAACACTTTTACCACTTTTGTATAATTGATTTTCCCATCTTTACTTACGCTTTTAACGCGGTAAAAATTATTGCCTTCAAAAGGTTTTGAATCTGTCCAGAAATATGATGCTGCTCCTTTATTTAAAGCGGTAACAATACCTGTTTGAAAGAAAACATTACCGTCTGACGACTTCTCAACTTCATATTGTTGCATTCCACTTTCATTTTCAACATTCCATTCTACCATAACCACTTTGTCTTTTTGCGTTGCTTTAATAGAAACAAAAGTTACCGGTAATGCACTCATCTGCCTGAATACGACTTTAAACCTGTCTGCGGCTGAAGAAGCAGCATTTGAAGTAATCGTTACATTTATAAAGCTACTGTCTGCGAGACTAACCGGTGTGGATGCATTTAAAAATTTATCTATTAAAAATGCCTGGAATCCGCTGGTTTGCATATTTTGTGGCTCAAACCTAAGCTGGTACGTACGTTGAGCCATATTACTCATATTATAAAAAATCGTGTCGGTCGTATTTATAAATGGCCGCGCTTCAATAGCCAGCGTTTTTCCCAATCTCTTTATTCCAAAGTTCTCGCCGGCATTTAATATTTTGATTGCATCATTGCCATCGATGTTTTCACTATATCCACTATTAAAAACCACCGTATTCCCATCAGCCATGATACCGCTTTCTCCTGCTCCTGTAAAAAGGCTTACGCTTAAAGATTGAGGACTATCACCCGAAAGAGTAGCCGCCTGGCGGGCAAAATTTAATGTTTTGGAGGCGCCTGCTTTACAATTTTCTGTAAATGTTACTCCATTGCTTTGAATGACAAACGCATTCATCATCTGCGCATTCATACTTTGTGTAGAGTGTACAAAAAACGCTTGCCCTGATTGAATGACTGAGCACGGAATACCAGAAGGATACGAAGGGGTTCCTCCGGGAACAGGCTTCCATGCATTAGCGCTGCTCAATGTTTGATATCCTCCCAATCCATAAGCGCCATATAAATATGGATCCCATACATAAAATTGATTATCAATACCTGCATCTTTGGTGATTAAAGTGAAATCAACCGCCGATGCATAAGGATTCCCAACAGATTGAAATTGGCCAGGAGTTACCGTGATTGGAGGCAATGTTCCGGTAAGTAAAGTGCCTGTGCTTCTTAAATTAGTTATATTGGCTGGTTGATTAAATGCTGTAACTGTTCTGTCTCCCCTGACAAAAACCATATATCCATTTTGGCCATAAATGGCATTATTGGTATTGGTAATTCCTACCCATGCGTCAGTTTGCGGATTGTAATATTTCATCGAAGGAGTGGCAGAATAGAGGTCGAATCCTCCTGCAAGGCCCCCTGCTCCTGTTATTTGTGTACCATAGTTTGAAGGAGCACTGCCATTTTCCATCCAGCTTTGTTTTACCGTTTGTCCGCTGGTTGGCGTTGTTAAAAATTGCCATGATTTGGCATGTTGTCCAAGCCCGGTTCCGCTATTAATAAAACGCTCAACAGTTACATTTCCGGTAATTGAATTTCCTGATCCTACTACTCCTACATTTGCAGTGCCTGATTTATTTGAAACGAGCGTAACATTATTTCCCGTATATAATTTACTGCTTGCAGCACCAAACGATAAAGTACCTGAAATTTTTAAAGTATCGTTAGCTGCTGAGGAAACTGAAAGGCCGGAAGCACTCGTATTGCTTACTATAAGATTTTTGATCATTTTATTCAGAAACATGCTGCCTGCAATTGTCTGTGCTGATGAACCATTCATTTCAAGAGAACCCTGTGTTACATCTATGCTTCCTGAATTTAGAACCGCACCCGTCACTTTTATCGTTCCCTGAACGATCAATGAAGCGCCACTTCTGATAATTAGATCTTTTGCTTCAGCTGTATTTGAAATAACAGTTGGGAAATTGTTTACATGTTGGGGTATAATTGCATCCGTCGTTGAACTTGGTATTTGTCCGCATAGCCAGTTTCCGGCATTGTTCCAGTCAGTACTCACGCGCCCGGACCATGCTCCCGGAGCTCCAATATACACATCGGCAGTAGTTGTAAATGAAGAACAACCTCCCATGGCTGGAACGGCATACGTTACTGTATAATTTCCGATAGAATTTAAACTTGGTACGATTGCCCCTGTTGTACCGTCAACCGTTAAACCAGTTGTTGCGGTAAATTGCCCGCCGGTTGTTCCGGAAACTGTTACTGATTCTGCCGTTGAAATCGAATTACAAAATGGAGCATCTGCGTAAGAAATTGAAGCAGACGGAGGCGCTGTGATCGTAATTACTGCTGCATTCGATTCGTTTGATGCTGTGTAGGGATTTACACCGCTATTATTAGAACTGGTTACAGAAGCATTGCGGTAAACATAATAAGTTCCGGCAGCATTAAATGGAGCAACAGAAGGATCCGGAATAAATGTTGCTGTATTAGCTCCTGCAATATTGTTTCTTGTACCATTTAGTGTTGTGCTGTAGGCCCATTGATATTTAGGATTAGAAAGCCCGGAAGGCAGTGTACCAAAACTATCGCCGCTAATGGCAATTCCGGTATTTCCCTGGCAAATCCCCTGTGTAGTATTTATTGAAAGTGTATTTGCTAAAACAAGGGTAAGATTTTGAAATATGACTGTGTTCGCACCTCCGTTTTCGTAGTATTCATAATTTAATAAACTTGAGCCCGTGAGGTTGATTAAAACCCGCGGTTTGGTGCTAAATGATTGATCTATCCAATTATTGTAAACTATATTGCCGTCAATAGTCAGCTTGCTTCCATCGTCAGAACCTAAATCTACTACATATAAGCCTTTTTTGGTTGATTTCATATAAAAGCGCACAGAAAATTGTTCGGTATAAATAGAACTTGTTCCGGAACTCGATGAAACAGAAAAACAAGTAGCATCGCCGCCAAAACCTTCATTAAAGGTTTCTGGTTCGGGAAAATAACCAATGTAATTGTTGAATGCTTGCCCATTATAAATATGCCCTATCCAGGAATTATTTCCTGCTGTACTTTGATTATCTGTAGAGTTTGGATAAGTATTTAGAACGACAGAAGTGGAAGCCGTGCAGCCAGTTGAACTTTGTACCGTAACCGTATAATTTCCCAAAGCAAGATTTCCAAATACCCCACTTGACTGATAAGAACCGCCGTTTAAACTATAAGTATAAGGGGCAAGTCCGCCGCTTCCCGTTGCAGTGATTGTTCCTTTGCCACCAACACATACGATTGGGCCGGTAGCCGAAACTGACGGAGTTGCATTGGTTGTAACAACATGAGCAGCGGTCAACGGGCTACAACCTGCCGCAGTAGCAGTAATGGTAGAAGTGCCACTCCAGGTTGCCTTGTAAGTAACTAAGCCGGTGGACGAATTAATTATATTCCCTCCTGCAATACTTGCAGCATCAAGGCTATAAATAATTCCGGTCGAATATAATGCAGTTGCTGAATAGGTTACTGTCCCTGCTCCCTGGCATCTGCCGGAATTAGCTCCTAATGCAAAAACAGGTGTTTGTACTTTAGGGGTAATTGTAATAGAAGTTGTGGGTTTATAAACAGCACACCCATTTGCTGCCGGAACAGTATATGTTATTGTATACATCCCCGGTGTACTTGCATTCAAATCAACACTTCCTGAGTTTGCGTCAATAATGAGGCCTGCAGAGGAGCTAAATGTGCCGGTTCCTGTTCCTGTTTTAGAAACCGTTGCAGTGCCAGCGCCTGAACAAAATGGGGTACCGGTATATTTTATGGTAGCATTAGGAGCAGAAGAAATGGTAATATCAGCAGAAGTTGAATAAGCATTGCAACCACCAAAAGCCGGAACAGAGTAAGTGATTGTGTGCAAGCCAGGCCCGCTGGCATTTACATTAATTACGCCTGTTGAAGGATCAATAGATAATCCGGCATCTGAGGAAAGCGTTCCCATCAATCCTGTTTGCGAGCCGGTAGGTATTAAAGTTCCAATATTCGAACAATAAGGGCTTGCAGGATAAAATCCGGATGCAGACGGCTGCTGGGTAATGGTAATATTTGTTGTAGTAGAAAAAGCAGCGCAACCACCAGAAGCGGCAATTGTATAAGTTACCGTATGAGTTCCAACTGTACTTGCACCTAAGGTGACCATTCCGGTTGTTGTATCAATTTTTAATCCCGCATCTGACTTAAATGTACCTCCGGTTGTGCCATTTATAGCTGGCGAGGCCGTACCTGAGCTTGAACAGTATGGTGTACCGGCATAAGAAATGGTTGCAGAAGGAAGCGGGTTCACAATCACTGTAATGGTAGATTCAGGGCTCACGCAACCATTTACTGTTTGCGTTACTTTATAGCTAGTCGTTCCTGGTGTAGTGGTTGAGGGAATCGGCGCAGCACCTGCATTTACTGTAAACTGAATATTATTAAAGCAATTCACACCAGT
>JBQCFO010000486.1:0-3232 GCA_051959055.1 Ginsengibacter sp.
CATATTCAGCTCTTTCCTTTCCCTGCTACTCATCTTCCACGATCATTCTACCTATTTCAAAATAAGTATAAACCATTGTTTGGTTTACGCTTCGTACACAGTTTGCCTGGCAGATTGTATCAGTTCTGCAATTTTTGAATACAGATTTTTATTGGTAAGCTCAGTTTTCATTTCAGAAGTTTTTTGGTTCACGACCTTTAGATTTGGAATAGATTAGCCAAAAATAAATTTTATCATAATGGCTAATTTGTTTTTTAAACCATTCTCTAAAATTAGTTAAATTCTTTTCTCTCTATTTCTCATTTTTAAAACTCAGTTAATTTATTTTCCCTTTCTTTAGTTGTAATTTTACAAATTGGATTTAACGATCCAATTTATTGAATAAAATCAAATTATGCCAGACAAGAAAAATCATAAAGTAAGAATCGTAACTGCTGCTTCATTATTTGATGGCCATGATGCTGCCATTAATATCATGCGTAGAATCATGCAAAGCAAAGGCGCCGAAATCATTCATCTCGGGCACAACAGAAGCGTTCATGAAATTGTAGAATGTGCCATAGAAGAAGATGCAGATGCGATAGCGATAACAAGTTACCAGGGCGGCCACATCGAATTTTTCAAATACATGAAAGATTTGCTGAATCAAAATGGCTATGAGCATATCAAAATTTTCGGCGGAGGCGGCGGTACAATTTTGCCGTCAGAAATTGCTGAACTGGAAGCTTATGGAATCACCAAAATTTATTCCCCGGATGATGGACGAAAATTAGGTCTGGAGGGAATGATTGAAGAAGTAGTAGAAAAGGCGGCCAATCATGTGGATGGGAAATTTTCTGAAAAATTAAACGGAAACGGCCATAATGGAAAATTTGTTTTGGATGAATGGAAGGATGTAAAGATGGTAGCAACTTCAATCACCCATGCAGAAAAAGGTGAGGAAATAGATGTTTTGGAAAACCAAAAAAAACGACAAAAACCAGCACCGGTGCTGGGAATCACCGGAACCGGTGGTGCAGGAAAATCTTCTGTAACCGATGAGATTGTTCGCCGTTTTTTAAAAACATATCCTGATAAAACGATTGCGGTTATTTCTGTCGATCCTTCCAGAAAAAAAACGGGTGGCGCATTGCTAGGCGATCGCATCCGCATGAATTCTATTCACAATCCAAGGGCTTATATGCGCTCATTGGCGACCAGGGAAAATGATAAAGCGCTAAGTAATTATGTACAGGAAGCTATTGATATTTGTGAATATGCCGGCTACGATTTTATCATTCTGGAAAGTGCAGGTGTCGGACAAAGCGATGCTTCCATTTTGGATTACTGCGACGTGAGTATGTATGTAATGACGCCGGAATATGGCGCTGCGTCTCAGCTTGAGAAGATCAACATGCTGGATTATGCAGATATCGTCTGCATCAACAAATTTGACAAAGCCGGCGCTTTGGATGCGCTGCATGATGTAAAAAAACAATACAAACGTAATCACAATTTATGGACGGCAAAAGTTGAGGAACTTCCTGTCATCGGAACGGTTGCCTCTACTTTTAATGATCCGGGATGTAATGAATTATTCAATAAAATCATTGACGAAGTCAATAAAAAAACGGGAAGTGACTGGAAGAAATATGAAGCGCCGCTAAGAAGTGAGAGTTATAATCATTCAATTATCCCTCCCAAGCGCGTTCGCTACCTGGCAGAAATTGCTGAAGAGATTGAACGTTATAATAAAATGGCTAAAGAACAATCTGCGATTGCCACCCAGCTTTATCAATTAAATGGAACCATTCAAAATTTCAAAAATAATTTAGCAGTAAACGCCCGCCTGAACGAGTCTTTCGGGCAGGAAGAAAAAACAGGGATTCTTATTCAGCAACTAAAAGAAAGAAAATCGGCAATTGAAAAAGAATTATTGCCATTGTCAAAAAAATTATTGGATGATTGGGAAGCAACAAAATCTCTTTATCAAAAAGAATTTTTTGAATACCATGTAAGAGGAAAAGTAATCAAACAACCTTTATTTTTTGAGTCTCTTTCGCATACAAAAATCCCAAAAATTGCTGTTCCGAAATTCAAAGACTGGGGCGATATTTTATGTTGGCAATTGCAGGAAAACTTTCCCGGAAAATTCCCTTATACTGCGGGTGTATTTCCTTTAAAGCGTGCAGAAGAAGACCCGACGAGGATGTTTGCAGGTGAAGGCAGCCCTGAAAGAACCAACCGGCGATTTCATTATGTAAGTGTGGGACAGCCCGCAAAGCGCCTGAGCACTGCGTTTGACAGTGTAACACTTTATGGCGAAGATCCTGCGACACGGCCGGATATTTATGGAAAAGTGGGTAACAGCGGGGTAAGCGTAGCCACGGTGGATGATGCAAAAAAATTATACAGCGGCTTTGATTTGTGCGATCCAAAAACTTCTGTAAGTATGACCATCAATGGCCCCGCTCCGATGTTGCTGGCTTTTTTTCTAAACGCTGCAATTGACCAGCAGTGTGAAAAATATATTATTGAGAACAATTTGCGGGAACGTGTAAATGAAATTATTGAATCAAAATACAATCCTGATTCGCTTCCAAAATACATCGGTATAAATGGCGAGCCTGTGATTCCATTCGAAGGAAAACTGAACGGAGAATTACCAAACGGAAATGATGGCCTGGGATTAAGATTGCTGGGATTATCCGGTGAAGACGTTTTAGATAAAAATATTTATGAAGAAATAAAATCAAAAACATTAGCTTCTGTACGTGGCACCGTACAGGCAGATATTTTGAAATAAGACCAGGCACAAAACACCTGTATTTTTTCAACAGAATTTGCATTGAAGCTGATGGGCGATGTGCAGGAATATTTTATTGAAAATAATGTGATGAATTTTTATTCGGTTTCAATCAGTGGCTATCATATCGCTGAAGCCGGCGCCAATCCTATTACCCAGCTTGCATTTACTTTGGCAAACGGCTTTACTTATGTGGAATATTATATGAGCCGGGGAATGAAAATTGATGATTTTGCACACAATCTTTCTTTCTTTTTCAGCAATGGAATGGATGCGGAATACAGCGTGATAGGGCGTGTGGCAAGACGAGTTTGGGCAAAAGCGATGAAATATAAATATCATGCAAATTCGCGGTCGCAAATGTTGAAATATCATATTCAAACAAGTGGCAGAAGCTTGCATGCACAGGAAATTGACTTCAACGATATTCGTACGACTTTGCAGGCT
>JBQCFO010000487.1:0-18644 GCA_051959055.1 Ginsengibacter sp.
GATGGAGAAAAATTTTGGGCAACTGTAAAACCATCGTTGCCAATAATGGATTCTGCTTCACAAACACAGGCAGTTTCATTAAGCGTAAATTCTTCTCATCCGATACCCATGAACCTGGTTGCGAAAGTGCGCATTGTGAAAGAATCAAAGCCTGCCGCACAAACTTTAGATAAAAATGCAGTATTGTCCGGTGAAACGCAAACTGATTTTTGGGTAATGAAAATGATTAATGACAGTACCGCTGTAAAAGTACTGGTAAAAACAGGAATGGAATCCGGTGATAGAGTAGAGATTATTTCGCCCGAATTTCAACCGAAAGATAAAATATTACTGACGGGCAATTATGGTTTGGGGGATACCACGAATGTTATTGTCCAAAAAGGTTCATCACAGGTGCCATAGAGACCTGACAGGTTTGGAAAACCTGTCAGGTCTTCCGAACAGACTTAAAAAACAAATGAAAAGCTTTTTCACCACATATAAAAGCCCAATGACAGTTGTCCTGGCCTTGATCATTTTAGGTGGGATGTTTACATACACTAAATTACAGACTTCGTTATTTCCTGAAATCACTTTTCCAAAAATAAAAATCATTGCTGATGCCGGATTGCAACCGGTAGATAAAATGATGGTAACGGTAACGCGGCCATTGGAATTTGCCATAAAAAAAATTCCGGATCTGACTGATATCAGAAGCACTACAAGCCGCGGCAGTTGCGAGATTTCGGCTTTTATAGATTGGAAAGCAAATGTGGATCTAAGCCAGCAAAGAATTGAATCAAGAATTGCAGAGATCAGAAATACACTTCCTCCTGATGTAAGCATCACGGTTGAGAAAATGAATCCGTCAATTTTGCCGGTGATGGGATATTCATTGGAGAGCCACGAACTGTCGCCGATTGCATTGAAACAACTGGCACTTTATACCATTCAGCCCTATCTGAGCCAGGTTCCGGGCGTTTCTGAAATAAGGGTGATTGGAGGAAAAACAAAAGAATACTGGATACAACTTGACCTGCAAAAAATGAGCACGCTTGGCATTACACCTGAGGCGATCAATACTGCATTGAGCCAAACAAATTTTATAAAATCAAATGGCTATTTATCGGATTACCGGCATTTATATTTAACCATCACCAATGCATCTGTGCAATCATTGGATCAATTAAAAAATGTAGTCATCAGCAATAATGGAAAACGTGTGGTGCAGTTGCAGGATATTGCAGATATACAGGTAAAAGAAGCGGTAGAATATATAAAAGTAAATGCGAACGGAAAAGAAAGTGTGTTGATTGCTGTGGTAAAACAACCGAACAGCAATTTGATTGAAGTTTCAAAAGCGATGGAACAAAAGATCGCCGGGCTTCAGAATATTTTACCAAAAGATGTTACATTAAAACCTTATTATGCACAGGCAGATTTTGTGAATAATTCCGTAAGAAGTGTTACGGACAGTCTTTGGATAGGATTACTTCTTGCTATGATTGTGGCGGTTATTTTTCTGCGATCTTTTAAAGCAAGTGCTACAATTCTATTAACGATACCAGTAACGCTAGCGGCTACATTGATTGTGTTGTATGCTGTTGGTTATACTTTAAATATTATGACCCTGGGCGCTATTGCTGCAGCGATCGGTTTGATCATTGATGATGCCATAGTGGTTGTAGAGCAAATCCATCGCTCTCATGAAGAACATCCGAAAGAAGAATATAAAATTGTAGTCCAAAAAGCAATTCATTACTTGTTTCCTGCGATGGTAGGTTCTTCTATCAGCACCATCGTTATTTTTATTCCTTTTATTTTAATGAGTGGTGTAGCCGGCGCCTATTTTAATGTGCTTACCAATACCATGATTATTACGTTGGTTTG
The DNA here is from genome assembly GCA_051959055.1 of Ginsengibacter sp. GTDB lineage: Bacteria > Bacteroidota > Bacteroidia > Chitinophagales > Chitinophagaceae > Ginsengibacter. Next base: position 1,870 of record JBQCFO010000487.1, read on the forward strand.
TTCATTTTTTGTAACGTGGCTTGGGCTTCCGGTGATTTACCTTATATTTTCCAAAAAGCAAAAAGAAAAAATTGTTGCCCAAAAAGAGAAACCACATTATGTAAAAAAACAACAATGGGTTTTATTTTTTATCAGGCGCCCGTGGATCAGTTTTATTTTTGTTGGTGTTTTAATTCTTTGTATTGTATTGATTTTACCAAAATTGCAAACTGGTTTTTTACCCCAAATGGATGAAGGAACTATTGTTCTGGATTATACTTCTCCACCGGGAACATCTCTAGAAGAAACGAACAGCGAATTGCAACAGGTTGAAAAAATTATTACATCAACTCCGGAGGTAAGCGCTTACTCCCGGCGTACCGGAACACAGTTGGGATTTTTTATTACAGAACCAAATACCGGCGATTATGAAATTCAATTAAAAAGTAACAGGAATAAAACAACCGATGAGGTGATAGATGAAATACGGAAAAGAATTGAAGCATCGCAACCGGCATTACGCGTGGACTTTGGCCAGGTAATCAGTGATATGCTCGGTGATCTGATGACCTCTGTACAACCAATCGAAATAAAAATTTTTGGCGATGATTTACAAAAAATAAAAGAGTTATCAACACAGGTGGGAGATGTAGTCCTAAATGTAAAAGGGACAGCCGATGTTTTCAATGGCATTACAATCGCCGGCCCTTCTGTTACGGTAATTCCTGATTACAACCGCTTAGCACAATTCGGAATTACGCCAGCGAATTTTCAATATCAATTGCAAACTTCTTTAGAAGGAAATCTTGCAGGAAATATTTTTGAAAATAACCGGATTTATGCAGTGCGCCTGGTTTATCCGGGAAGTAAAAATATGAGTGTAGAGGGTATAAAAAAATTACAAATCGCTTCTCCGGATGGAAGATTAAAACCAATTGGCGAATTAGGAGATGTGCAAATAAATGAAGGCGACGCAGAAATTCAGCGCGAAAACCTGCAATCCATGGGTGTTGTTTCTGCCAGGTTGGAAAACCGCGATTTGGGAAGTACGATGAAGGATATTAAGAATAAAATTTCATCTGAAATCCGCTTGCCACAAGGATATCACATTGAATATGGCGGCTCTTATGCGCAGCAGCAGCAATCATTTACAGAACTTTTAATGATCCTGATTGCTTCAAGCCTTTTGGTATTTGGAACCATTCTTTTTTTATTTAAGGATGTAAAAGTGGCGCTGGCTATTTTAATTATTTCAGTGCTCGGAATTTCAGGAAGTTACATGGCTTTGTTTTTAACCAATACACCTTTGAATGTTGGAAGTTATACCGGTCTCATTATGATTGTAGGAATTATTGGCGAAAATTCCATTTTCACCTTTTTGCAGTTCCGCGAAAATTTAAAAGTACAATCTGTAGATGAATCAGTAGAATATGCCATCTCTACAAGGCTTCGTCCAAAATTAATGACAGCCCTGGGTGCCATTATCGCTTTGATGCCCCTGGCGTTGGGAATCGGCACCGGCGCTAAAATGCATCAGCCGCTTGCTATTGCGGTAATTGGCGGATTTTTAATCGCGCTGCCCTTGTTATTGATCGTGCTGCCTTCTGTATTGAGGCTGTTTTATAAAAAAATACAAAAAGAAAGCACCTTGCAACAAACAAATAAGCCGGGAAATGAATCTTAAATATCTATGCAAGCCTTTTATCACTTTATCGATAATTTCATAAATTATTTTTTACAGATCAATCAATCTTTTAACCTGCATTAGTTATTTTTGGAGAATAGATAAGTACCGGGAGTCATGAATTAAAAAGTCCGTTGACCTGTGTGAAAGAATATCTTCAATTGCGTGAAAAAAGTATTGACAAAGGAGATATTTCCGTGGTTAATACCGTCTTGTATCCTGATTTACCAACGACACTAGCAGCAAGTGAGGCATTCGATTCATGTAATTTTTTATTGTCGGGCTGAGTTTATAAAGAAAAATTGGTTTGCTTATTGTTATCAGAAAGAAATAGTGATGGTAGAGATTGTAAAAAGTAAAAGAGAAAGACGGAAAGCAATCATTCAAACCCTTTTTGTGCTGCTGTTTTATAGATTCCTTAGCTGGCCCATTGAACGTAAATTAATGAAGTTTTAATAATAAAAGATATTACAGATTGTATAAAATCAATTGTAAAAAATGAGAGAAAATATTAAAATAGAAAAAGGGAAAAAGGTTTTTATTTTTGATGATAATGAGGAACTTTTAGAATTATGTACGATCATTTTACAAGACATTGGTTGTGAAATAAAAACATCAGTTACATCAAACAATATTGAGCAACAGGTAATGGAATTTTTGCCTGATATGATTTTTATGGACAACTGGCTTCCCGATATTAGTGGTATCGAAGCAACGAAAATATTAAAAGCCAATAAACATTTACAAAGCATTCCGGTTATTTATTTTTCTGCAAATAATAATATCGGCGCTTTGGCAAAAGAAGCCGGTGCTGATGATTTTCTGGAAAAGCCATTTGATATTTCTGCTTTTGAAAAGATTGTGAAGAAATATGCAGAGGGGTAGATGCATATTCCAAAGGTGACACCTTTTCGAAAAGGTGCCACCTTTGGAATCGATCAGAATTTGTGTCTTTTACAGTATGACTAATGCTAAAAACGTAAATTAGAATGCCTGCTGTTTTTCATGAATACAAAAAGCCTGCTTCATAATTTGTTTCGCATAGCCATAATTATATTTCGTATTTTTATTTCATGGAAGTAAATGAACCAGCAATAGCTTACGGCAAGCAAAAAGTTTCCATTGAAGAATATCTTGAAAGGGAAAATGCCGCTGATGAAAAGCATGAATATTACAAGGGTGAAATATTCGCGGTGTCGGGGGCTAAAGTGCCTCACAATGCTATCTCCGGAAATATTTTTGGGATACTTTTCAATAAACTGAAAGCAAAAAAATGCCAACCATTCAACAGTGATCAGCGCATTCATATTCCGTCCAACACACTATTTACTTATCCGGTCATTTCGATTATTTGTGGCGAAATAATTACCCTGAATGGTGATGATTACAATGTCTTGAATCCAACGGTAATTATTGAGGTGCTTTCCAAATCAACAAGAAATTATGACCGGGGAGAAAAATTTAAATTGTACCGCGATATCAAAACACTTAAAGAATATATACTCGTCGATTCTGTAAGCATCCATATCGAAGTATTCAGGTTGAATGAAAGTAGGCACTGGGAACTGGAAGAATACAATGCTCTTTCAGACACTCTTTTGATTAAAGCTATTAATGAATCTATTTTGCTTTCAGAAATTTATGACCGTGTCAGGATTGAAGAATAGATTATTTCCGCGTCTGCACGAATCAACTATGTTGCGACATATATAAGATGAGCAAAAACACAAATTCATTTTATTTGTTCTTTTGCTGAAATGGTTTTGCAATTGCGCTATGTTTTCTGGTGTGAGAGCCGGGTGGATATTGGAAATCAAAAGATAATCGAAAACACAAATTCCTTTTATTTGTTCTTTTGCTGCGGAATTGTTTCAAATTTTTCAAAATATCAAAACCAATGTTCCGGCAATAATCAATAAAGCTCCCATTGCGGTTTTGAAAGTAAGGGGCTCACCGAGAAATACTACAGCAAGAATAATCGCAATAGCAACACTCATTTTATCTACCGGCGCTACCTGCGATACTTTCCCTAATTGCAATGCTTTAAAATAAAATATCCAGGAAAGCCCGGTTGCTACTCCTGATAAACAAAGAAAAATAATATTTTGCCTGGTAAGCGAATGCAGGGTATACGCGCCGCCACGGATAAATGCAATGCCCCAGGCAATGACTAAAATAACAACCGTTCTGATGGCAGTTGCCAAATCTGTATCCACCCCTTTAATACCAACTTTGGCGAAGATGGCGGTCAAAGCTGCAAATAATGCCGACAATAAAGCATATATCCACCACATAATTATTTGTTTTAAATTTTAAAATGAGAATCGTTTTTCACATAAAAATAAATTCTGCTTATGCCATAGGCCAAAAATATGCTTAATAAAAATGGTACAAGCTCATCCGACGGATAATGGACGCCAAGGTAAAGCCGGCTGTAAGCAACCAAACACGCCCATGGAAAAAGTACATTAGGAAGCCATTTTATTTCTTTTCGGGTTGTAAAAAATAAATAAAAGCTTACCGAAAAAACATTGAAAGTATGTGCGGAAACAAAGCCATAATCACCGCCGCGATAGTCATTTACATAATGAAGTAAGTTTTCTAAGCCTGGGGTATGGCTAGGCCTGAGCCGCATCACCAACGGCCTGATTACTGATGAAGAAAGTTGATCGCTTAATAATATTAACGGAAGAATTAAAATAAGCAGCCACCAGCTTTGTTTTTTAAACTTTACGATTAATACAATAATCATAAAAGCATAAAGAGGAAACCAGCCGGTAATGCTGCTGGCAAACCACATAATTGAATCCCAAAAAGAATTGTGATGGCCATTGATAAACAGCAATATTTCCCGGTCAATTTCTTCCAGGCAGTTTATTATTTTCACTGATGGTTATTTTATTAAAAACTTTTTGAGAAGCAAAAGCGACTATAAAACTTATAACTACCGAACCCAGAACATCGCTCGGATAATGAACGCCGAGCGACATTCTCGAATAAGCAACAAATAGTGCCCATAGGCAGATAATCGTAAGCAACCACGTTGGTTTAGCAAACAGTAAACACATGGAAAGTGCTACTACCACTACATCTCCGGTATGGCCTGATGGAAAAGAAGGGCTTCCCGCACCGGTTAATTTATCTATATATTTATCTACTTCAAAAGGGCGAGGCCTGTTTACGGTATATTTAAGAATATTAATGATAATTGCGTTGACAGAAAATGCAAAGGCAACCTGGTATTTTCTGAATTTTAAAAAGTCCGTTTTTTTAATAAATCCATAAATAATAACAATGACAGCAATAGCCACAGCTGTTGCACCAGCAGTATCTGTAAGAAACCTGAAAAAATTGTCCAAACAAGTTATTCTGTGATGATTGATCCATTCAAGGGCGCGCAAATCGTAATCGTACAATGTCATTTTTTATTTATAAATTCTTGCAAAGAAAATGAAAGAATCTAAAGAAAAGCTGAATATTCTTGTGTAGCAAAATCGCTGGGGTAATTATTGTGATTTTAACTTCAGGAAGCGTTGATAATGAAAGTTTCATCTGATTCTAACAGGTTTTTTCATTTTAGCAGCTTTTATATTTTCTTATTTTTTTTTAATACTTTTATAATCACCTCAATAAATTTTATGAACACTTCCCGGCGTACATTTATTAAAAACAGCAGCCTGGCTATAGCAGGCGTGTCCATGCTACCGGCAATTTTAAAAGAAAAAAATGCTTCTGATATTGTCGGAATTCAGTTATATACAGTAAGAGATGACATGAAAAAAGATGCTGCGGGCACGCTTAAAAAGCTGGCGGCAATGGGATATAAATATGTAGAACATGCTGGTTATCGCGATGGAAAATTTTATGAATATACAATTCCTGATTTTAAAAAGTTGTTGCGTGAAAATAATTTGAAAATGGAAAGCGGCCATAGTCCGCTTACCTCAAAACAATGGAATAAAACAACCAATGATTTTACTGACGAATGGAAGCAAACAATAACTGATGCGGCGGCAGTTGGCATGAAGTATTTGATAAGTCCCGGGGTGGATGAAAGCCTTTGCAAAACCAAAGATGATTTCATGCACTATATGGATATGTTTAATAGAACCGGTGAGCTTTGTAAAAAATCAGGAATACATTTTGCCTTTCACAATGAAAGTTATGAATTTAATCACAGTATTGATGGCGTTGTAATATATGATCTCATTCTTCAAACAGTAGATAAAAACCTGGTAGGGCAGCAAATGGATATTGGCAATATGTGGGAGCCGGGAGGCAGGCCTCTGAATTATTTAAAGAAGTATCCCGGCAGATTTTTGTTGATGCATGTAAAGAATGAATTAAAAAGAGAAACGCCAGAGGCAAACGGAAATTTATATGAAAACACCTTGCTTGCAACAGGCGTAATTCCGGTAAAAGAAGTGATTGATTTTGCGCGAAAAACAGGAACAAAATATTTTATCATAGAACAGGAAGAGTACCAGGATAAAACACCACTCGGATGCGCGGCACTGGATTTGAAGGCGATGAAAGGGTGGGGGTTTTAGTTGGTTGAACGTTCGAGGTTAAAAGATACCATCCTTGGTTCAAGGTTGAAAGTTTGAGAGTTGCTTAGTTTTTTGTTTTCAAATAGTTTTTCTTCACAAACGAAATTATTTTATCCGTTGCCCCGGCATTTTTATAAACATAATTTTTTGCAGCAGCGCTTCTTGATAATAATTCAGCCGGGTTACTCAACAAACGATCTACCACTTTCTCCAAATCAATGGCATTCTCAATACTGATTGCGCCGGAACAATCAATCATTTCATCTGCTTCAAAATTTTTGTCATACTCCGGGCCGAAAATTACCGGCTTTCCGTATACAGCAGCTTCCAGGATATTATGAAGCCCATCGTCTCCAAAACCACCACCCACATAAGTTATAGTGGCATAATGATACAACCGGGAAAGCATACCGATGTTATCGATTACCAGGCAATTACTTTCTTCCATCGCTTGTCTGTCGTCGGTCGTTCGTCGTCCGTTCTCCACCCACTCCGAATAAAAAATTCCACCAAATTCCTTTTTTACGCCGGCCAGGTTTTCTTCATCAATTTCATGAGGTGCAATGATAAATTTTATCTCCGGATTTTGTCTTACAAAATGAGTCCATTCTGCTTCATCATCTTCCCAGGTACTGCCGGCCACAATAACTTTCTCATTTCCACAAAACGCACCAATGCCGGGAATCTCTGTAAAATTTTCAGCAATATTGATTACCCGGTCGCACCTGGTATCACCTGAAACCGTAATTTTTTCTAAAGGAATAATTTTTTGTAAATGCTTCTTTGAGTCTTCATTTTGTACAAAAAAATGAGAGAAACAACTCAGCATATTTTTATAAAAACCACCATACCATTTGAAGAAAATCTGGTTGCTTCTGTAAATGCCTGAAACCATCAGCAATGGAATATTCCGTTGTTTTATCTCCTGCAAATAAAAATGCCAGTATTCATATTTTACCCAAAGAACCAAAACCGGGCTTAAAATATCCAGCCATTTTTTTGCATGAATTTTTGAATCAATAGGCAAATAAAAAACGTTCTTGAAATCTTTATTATTTTTTAAAATTTCATAACCGGATGGCGAAAAAAAAGTGAGAACAATGGTTACGTCCGGATATTCTTCTTTTATTTTTTGTAAAACAGGACGCCCTTGTTCAAACTCGCCAAGGCTCGCGCAATGCATCCAGATGATTTCTTTATTTTCTATTGATAATAAAGCTGTTTGTAATTTTTCAAAAACATTTTTTCTGCCCGAAATCCAGAGTTTTGCTTTTTTATTCCAAAAAGAAACCACGTGAATTCCGGCTTTATAAAAAATTAAAAAAAGGTGATAAAATATAATCAAGCAAATGAAATTTGTTTATAGATGTGTATGGAATAATTAAACGGCTGCCAAATTATTTTTCAGCTATTCTTGCTTTCCAATTCGGGAACTTTCTTTAATACATCCGGTTTTATTTCCCATACAAGTGCGCTTGCACCAAGGATTGCTGCGTCAGACTCTTTTAATTCACTAAACAATAATTTCACTTTATTCTGAAAAATCGGCAACAGATTTTTTTCCATATTTATTTTTACCGGATCAAGTAAAAGATTTCCGGCTTTAATAACTCCTCCAAATAAAATAATCGCTTCGGGTGAAGAAAACATAACAAAATTAGCAAGTGCTTCACCCAGGATCTTTCCGGTGATTTCAAACACTTCATTGGCAATTGCATCCCCTTTTAATGCCGCTTCATACACTCTTTTTGATGTAATTTGTTCATGTGGAATATTTCTTAAAAGGCTTTTTTCACCTACTCTTTCATCCAGTATTTCTTTAGCTGTGATAGAAATTCCGGTTGCGGATGCATAAGTTTCCAGACTTCCTTTCATGCCTGTACCCCAGTGAAGACGGCCTCCCGGGCGGATAATCGTATGTCCAAGTTCACCTGCAAAACCATCATGGCCATATATTAACTGTCCGTTTGCAATGATTCCACTTCCAACTCCGGTTCCCAAAGTGATCATGATAAAATCCCGCATTCCGCGTCCGGCGCCATACATCAACTCGCCGATAGCGGCGGCATTTGCATCATTGGTAAGCGTACAAGGTTTTTTAAATCTGTCTGTAATTAATTGCGCAATTGGCAAAATGCCGTTCCAGTGCAGGTTTGGTGCATATTCAATGGTGCCGCTATAATAATTTCCATTAGGAGCGCCCACACCAATGCCCTTTATAAAATCGATTCCACCAACTGCTTTGATTGCAGGTTGGAGTTCCTGGTACAATTCATCAATAAATAAGTTCAATTCTTTATGATTGGTAGTTGAGATATCTCCACGATTGGAAATATCACCGCGATGATTTACGATTCCAAACTTAGTATTGGTGCCACCAATATCAATTCCGATTGCATATTCTACCGGAGTGTCCAGGTAATCTGGTTGTTTTGTATTCAAGGCAAAGAAGTTTTAAAAGTTATTTTTTGTTTAATAAAATTTGTTTGTAAAAAAAGATAAAAATAGTTTTTCTTTTTCAAATCTTTAAAGCTTTATTCATTCAGAATAACCGGGTCGCCCGGAACACGATCCTTGGGATCATAAACCGCAACACCAACTTTGGAATCTGCACAGCCATAGTATAAAAACCATTTCTTTTTAAAGAAAACCATTCCTTCAATAAAAACCGTTCCATTTAAATATTGCCCGCTTTTTTCGAACGGTTCTGTAGGACGAAGAAAAGGAACATCCAAACGCGCAATGGGTTTTGAAGGGTCTTTTAAATCAAACAAAACTTGTCCGGCGCAATACGAATCAGCATTGTAGCGTCTGTCACCTTCATCGCCCGGTTTATTTTTACCATTATAAAAAAGAAGAATTCCATTTTTTGTCATCAAAGCCGGCGGCCCACATTCAGTAAGATCGCTGTCAAAATAACCTTTTCTTGGAGAAATTAATTCTTTCAATGTTCCATTTTTATTCAAAACAGGCTCCCAGTTTATTAAATCAGATGAAGTAGCCGCGTAAACATGATGCTCGCCCCAGTACAACCAGTATTTTCCATTGATTTTAGCAATCACTTGTTTTTCGCCCATCATTTTTGTGAGGATGGAGGCAGATTTTGTAGCCATATTAAAAAACCGGCCATTGTATGCTTTTTGAAAAATGGGCCCATGCTTTTTCCAATCAATTAAATCAACCGAAGTGGCCACACCAAGCCTTGGTAATTTTCGGTTCCATTGTGTGTAGAACATTACATAAGTTCCATTTTCTGTAATTGCAACACGTGGATCTTCGCAACCTCCTGGCCATTCAAATTCCTTTTGAGAATCGTTTGCAGGAAATAAAACAGGCTTTTTTTTTCGTTCAAAATGCAAGCCATCATTGCTTTCTGCAAAACCAATTCGAGAAGTATGAAATCCAATTGCAATGCCTGAATTATCTTCGGCTCTGTAGAGCACAATTATTTTTCCGTCTTTGATTGTTGCTGCAGGATTAAATGTATTATCTGACTCCCAATGATTGTCTTTTCCAGTCATGGGATCCATAAATACAGCAGCGCTGTCAGGAGAAATAATCGGGTTCACTTTTTGTGGGCGAACAAAACCTCCAAAAGCCCATGAAGGCAAAGTGTTTATTGATTGAGCGATTGAATACAAGGGTAAAAAGATAGTAGAAATGATCATCCATCTAAGGATGCATTTACACAGTCTCATTTGTTTAAAATTTCGTTTCATGTATTAAGATTCGGTGAAAGAATGTATTCAAAAGAGGAGAGTTACATTTGGAAGATTGATAGATAAATGAATCGTTTTGCTATTCAACAGTTCTTTTTGAGTTTTTATTTAATTGTATCAACACATGTGCTATCTCTTCAGGGCGGCGTGTGCCAAGCAATATTCTTTTGCCATTGGCTAGTTCGAGTTGCAGTCCCTGATTGCCTGAAACATTGTAAGCCATTCCGTTTCTGCGTAATCCAAACCTGATACCCCATCCGCCATATTCCCACAGCGGTTTGTAGGTACGTAGATATGCCTCCGAAACTTCCTGCCAGGAAATTACTTTAAATTTCAACTGAAAAGGATAGAAACGGTAATAAATTCCCTGACCGGTTATTTTCGTTTCCAGCCGTAGAATTAAAAACAAGACAAGCAAAAGAACTGCAATTATGGTTGTAATGATCAGGGTAAGCTGCACATCACTTTTCATTTTTTTTATTTCAGACAGAATAGCATAGATAAACAGAATATCCACGCCGAGAATAATGGCCCAAAGCCACGGCTGCCTGAATCGTTGTGTTTCTGCAAAATATTCATTACTATACTCCATTTTTGCTTGTTTTTTAAGGAGATTTAAAAATAAACAATTACCATGATAATGGATGCCCGGCAAATGCATTAGTCAGGTTAGCCTTTCCGTCTTAATAAAATTACATGCGTTTGCGTTGAATTTTTTTCAGCTAATGAATTTTTAATCTACTTTTTATTTACATTCGGGTGACAATCTGAAAATCCGGACATTAATCTACCTTCTGAAATTTTTTTGCAAGCCTGCGATACGCCAAGTAAAAATTAAAACAATTTATTATGGCAAGATTTTATTTATTTCTGTTCCTGGCTTCATTCTTTTTTTCGTGTGATAATGCGAATAAGATAAAAGAAAAAGACAGCCGAGTAATTGGCTGTTATTCTCCAAAAACGAATGACAAGGATTGGTACACATCAGGCAAAAGAGCGCCTTTGTTCGGAGGATTGGAAGGTATTGATTTCAAAATTACTACCGCAAGCAAGGAAGCACAGCAATATTTTAACCAGGGAATGATGCTGGCCTACGGATTCAATCATGCTGAAGCAGCAAGATCATTTTATGAAGCGGCGCGCCTTGATTCAACCTGCGCGATGGCGTATTGGGGTTTTGCGTATGTGCTTGGCCCTAATTATAACGGCGGCATGGAAGAAGATAATTACCAACGCGCCTACGATGCCGCGGTTAAAGCAAAATCACTTTCTAAAAATTGCACGCCGGTAGAGATCTCTCTTATCAATGCATTGACAACGCGCTATGAAGCGCAGCCTCCTGCCGACCGCGCTCCCCTCGATAAAGCGTATGCAGCGGCAATGAAAAAAGTTTATGACCAGTATTCTTCCAATCCCGACGTTGGGGCGCTTTATGCGGAATCGTTGATGAACCTGCATCCCTGGAATTTATATGATAAAGAAACCAAAAAGCCGAAGGAATGGACGCCGGAACTGGTGGCTGTTCTGGAACACCTGGTTAAAACTAATCCCAAACATCCGGGAGCGCATCATTTTTATATTCATGCTTTGGAAACTTCTGCCACACCCGAAAAAGCGCTGGCAACGGCTCGCCTGATGGATACGTTGGTTCCCGGCTCCGGCCATTTGGTACACATGCCTTCGCATATTTACATTAACACCGGCGATTATCATCTGGGTACACTTTCCAATCTCCGCGCTATCGAAGTGGATAGCGTTTACACCACTGCCTGTCATGCGCAGGGCGTTTATCCGCTTGCTTATTATCCGCATAATTATCATTTCCTGGCAGCAACCGCTACGCTGGAAGGAAATTCACAAATAGCCTGGATGGCTGCCAAAAAAATGCAGCAGCATACACCTGTAGAAATTATGGAGCAGCCAGGATGGGGCACATTGCAGCATTACTACATTATCCCTTATTACATTGCCATAAAATTTGGAATGTGGGACAGCATTCTTTCTTTTCCGAAACCTGCAAAAGAACTTGTATATCCGGAGGCCATCTGGCATTATGCGCGAGGAATGGCTTACCTGGGTAAAAATGATATCTCCAATGCACAAAAAGAATCGGAAGCTTTGAAAAAACTGGCTGCTGATACCAGTTTGCAACAGGTTACGATTTGGAATATCAATACCACGGCCGATCTTGCTAAAATTGCCACGAATGTATTATCGGCGGGAATAGCTGCAAAACAAAAACAATTTGACGCCTGCGTTAATTTGCTCAAAGAAGCGGTTGCAATAGAAGATAATCTCAATTATAATGAGCCGCCGGATTGGTTTTTTTCTGTCAGGCATCATTTGGGCGCGGTATTAATCCAGGCAGGAAAATATGATGAGGCTGAAAAAATATACAGGCAGGATTTGCAGACATGGAAAAAGAATGGCTGGGCGTTGATAGGATTGCACAATTCTCTACTGCGTCAGAAAAAAAATAACGATGCGCAAACCATTAAATCCACGTTTGATGTGGCATGGCAATATGCTGATGTGAAAATAGACTCGTCGTCGGATATTTTTGATTAATGAATATACTTTATTGGCTGGGCCAGGATCGGAGCAACTGATGTAAAAAGAATTGGTATTCGTGCTGTTTTCGTTTTCAGTTTTGCGCAGGCAATTCTATGCAGCAAAAGAACTTTTAATCGACTTTTTCATTTATATTCGTCAGGCTGTTTTGCACAAGGTCATTGACTATAATCCTGCTGTTTTTTAATTTTGCTTTACACAAGACTCTTCTCTGAGGCCAGCGACCGGGGAGAAAAAAGTAAACAACTAATGTTTGATTTATATGGATTTGAGGAGCAGAAAGCTAAATTATTGTCTGAAACAAGATTTACAAATGACGATAATTCTTGGTAAGTTTTACAACATTTGTTAGCTTTAAGTTCGCTAAAAAAATGAACATGAAATACCTTAGCCTTATCAGCTTTTTATTCCTGGTGAATAACAGCTATGCCCAGAAAATCCTTCCTGCAGATATCCAGATCAAAACAGCTTTGCTTGCTGCTCCCGCCGATCAGAAAGATAGCGCCACCGTATTGGGTTATAACCCATCGGGCAAGCTTGTTACTCTCAGAAAAGGTACCGGAAAGCTTGTTTGTTTGTCTGATGATCCTCATAAAAAAGGAATCAGTGTTGCCTGTTACTCTGCCAATCTCGAGCCTTTTATGGCACGCGGGCGGCAACTGATTGCTGAAGGAAAAACAGAAGATCAAAAACAGGAAATCCGGAATAAGGAAATCGATGAGGGCAAGTTAAAGATGCCGAAAGAGCCGAATATTCTTTATGTAGTATCGGGTACTGATGAAAATTATGATACCACTACAGGAGAACTGAAAGAATCAAATATCCGGTATGCCGTTTATGTGCCCTATGCTACGTTGCAATCAACCGGTATGTCGGCCAAACCATCTATTCCGGGAATGCCATGGTTGATGGAACCTGGCACAGCCAAGGCCCACATCATGATTGTTCCTCCAAAAAAATAACGTACAAAATTGCCGGTTTAAAAAAGCATCAAGACGGAGAAGGTAATGCTTCATGATTGATTCGTTTTATAGCTCTCTAAGATAGGGAATAAACAGTGTTAATAAATTCCATTCACTTTTATTGCATGAGCATACAAAAAGTGGATATGTTAGACTGAGAATAAGAGCAATGAAACTCAATGACTCAAACTCCTTGTTTCTTTTGATTCAATATTTCAATTTGAGTGAAAGTTAAGGCAACGAAAGGCTCATTTGACAAATTCGTTCGCCGAATGTCAGAGGCGATATGGCTCTTGAAATAGCAGGCGGATGATTTCCCATAATGAACGTCTTATGAATGCTGATTTGGATTTTCTTGTTCCTTCATAGTGTTTACCAAATCTGAATTTCAATTAAAAGAGCCGGTAATTGCTTTAGTTGAAAATACAAATCCCGGGTATTTCTTTGTTTACTGCTGATATTGATACAATTTAATAATCTGCAACTGTAATCCGGAAAACTCTTTTTCGATTAGACCTGAAAATCCTTGAATGGATGATTGTGATTACCATTGCAAGAACGATATTTTTTTAATTTAGATTTACATAAAAAACGAAATTGTCTAATGGAAACTAAGCCAACAAATATTTGCATTCTGTGCAATCAAACGCAAAATCACGTAATATTTTTAAAACCTTTAGAATGCATTTCAGCATGACGCAAAGGTTGCCAACCTTGAGCACTTCATTTAAAGTTAATAAACGTATTACAAGGTTGGGAAGTTTAAATCCGAAGCGACAATTGAAATGCACACAATCTTATAGTTTATTGAAATTTTTATTTACATTCAGTAAATGTTCATATATTGGATGAGCATTTAATTTCCTTCCTATTCAAAATCATCCTGCTTCCCCTGAAATTTACTCCTTTAAATCTGAAATCATGAAGCATTTTAAGTTACTTTGTTTCCTTATGCTTATCGAATCATTTGTTTCTGCACAAAAACCAAGAGCCAGGGAAATTGGAATTCCATTTTTGGGAAATCCCGGACAGTTTAATGCTATCACCGATGTTAAAGGCGTGGAAGTCGGCTATAGCACCCTCATTTCCGGCCAAGGAAAAAATATCAGGGGCAAAGGGCCGGTGAGAACAGGAGTGACGGCAATTCTGCCGCGTGGAAAAAACAACAATCCGGTGTTTGCAAATTGGTATTCGTTAAACGGGAATGGAGAAATGACCGGCACAACCTGGATTACAGAATCAGGTTTCCTGGAGACACCAATCATGATAACCAATACCAACAGTGTTGGAGTAGTAAGGGATGCCGTTTTGAAATGGTTTATAAAAACTAACTGGTATCATGATGATGAGTGGTACATTTATCCAGTTGTTGCAGAAACCTATGATGGAGATATGAATGATATTCATGGGTTTCATGTGACTGAACAAAATGCTTTCGATGCATTGAATTCTGCGAAAGACGGATTCATAGAAGAAGGAAATATTGGCGGCGGAACGGGGATGTTGTGTTTGGGTTTTAAGGGTGGAACCGGCACATCATCAAGAGTAGTTCGCATCGGTGAGTCAAGTTATACTTTGGGGGTTTTGGTTCAATCCAATTTTGGGGCGAAAAGACATCTCACCATTGCGGGAGTGCCGGTAGGTGAAGAATTGAAAGATACTCTAAGCTATGAAATCAAAGCTCCGGCATCTTACAGGCAGGAAGGAGATGGTTCCATAATTGCTGTCGTTGCTACCGATGCACCGCTGTTGCCTCATCAATTGAAAAGAATCGCTCAAAGAGTTTCGCTGGGAATCGCTATGGTAGGAGGCAAGGGCTCTAATGGATCTGGCGATATTTTCATTGCCTTTTCAACCGCAAATCCTACCGCTTTTCAAAGGGAGCATTCTACAAAGGTTGAACTGTTGCCCAATGATTTGATCAATCCTTTATTTGAAGCAACTGTCCAGGCGGTGGAGGAATCGATTATCAATGCGATGGTTGCAGCAGAAACTATGGAAGGAATTAATGGTAACAAAGCCTATGGTCTTCCGCATCAGTCAGTCATAGACATTTTGAAAAAGTACAACAGGATAAAATAGCAGTGTTTCGAATGCTTCATGATAATAAGAAGACGCGCTATACTTTACTTTAATTTTCCACCTTTTTATCCTATATGAGAAAAAAGAATGGTACCGGCTGGATTCTTCCATCCAATCGACCTATCAGCTTTTATATTCCAGGAAAAAACTGCGCTCTTTTGAAAAATTAATGCTTTCGTTTATGAAACAACTTTTAACGGCACGGAATAAAGAGATTGAGAAAAGAATCAGCGAAGATGTTTTTATAAAATGTGTAGGAATCGATGAAAAAGAACGATTTCTATGTTCTTTATATTTCAATTTTCCCGGCTGGACAGAAAGCAAAGCGAAGGGAATCTCTTATGCCGATAATGTAAGAGCAAATGTAAATCCGGCTTTCGATTAAAGAACCCGTAACGATGACTTATAATTGGCAATGGTATTACATTGTTTAAAAGTGAAAATAAGAATTAGTGATAAATGTTCTTTTGCTAACCGGGTTAAAGGGATAAAGCCCGGTTTACCAAATAGATAACTGCTCTTCCATTCATTTCAAATTTATTAATCCAGTAGAACTTACGGCAGTTTTTGTCGAACAAAGTCCTGATTAGATAAGTGGTCGTAACTCATTCAACAAGTGGTACTGTTAAAAATAAGTTCTATGAAATCGCTGATTCCATTGACCCATCTCAAAAACCGGACTCTGTTTCTTTGAGCGGGATGAAAGTAACGATTGTCGGAAATACAGGCATTGTTACCGGCATAGGCTTCGAATTAGGTGGCGGGCCAGCATTTTACAGGATCGGAACAGAACCTATTTATTCACAGATACTTTCATAAACCGGGATGGAAGATGGCAGTTGCTTGCGTCTCGTTCTTCAAGATATCCCAATCAGTGAACCAGGGAATAACTGATTTCTCATTTGCATTTGCGGCGGTTTCAATAGAATGAAAATTAGTTTTCCTTTTGAAAAAATCGCGACTATATTGCGGAATAAAAAACAACTTTATATGAGACTACCTGTTTTATTTTTTTTAATTTTTCTATCTGCATGTTCCTCTGTTGACAAACCCAAAACTATTCGCGTTGCCGGAGAAGGGAAAGTGAGAGTGATGCCTGATATTGTTACTTTAACCATCGATATTTCATTTGTAAAACCGAGAATGGTCGATGCAGTAAGAGAAACACAACAAACCGTTGACAGTGTTGTTGCTATTTTAGAGCATTTCGGAAAGAAGAATACTGACC
>JBQCFO010000488.1:0-4112 GCA_051959055.1 Ginsengibacter sp.
TACTATGGGCGGTCAAACAGCATTGAACCTGGCAAAAGAAGCGGATGAAATGGGGATTTGGGAAAAAAATAATATCCGGTTGATCGGCGTAGATATTAAAGCGATTGATAAAGCGGAAGACCGTGAAAAATTCCGCGAATGGATGGTGGAAATGAAAATTCCCGTTGCGCCAGCAAAAATTGCGAATTCATTTTTGGAAGGAAAAGAAATTGCACAGGAAATTGGATTTCCGTTGGTAATCCGGCCTTCCTTTACATTGGGCGGTACCGGTGGAAGTTTGGTTTTTCATAAGGCCGATTTGGATGAAGCATTGAACCGTGGACTTACGGCTTCGCCAATGCATGAAGTATTAGTAGAAAAAGCAATGATGGGGTGGAAAGAATTTGAGTTAGAATTGCTTCGCGATGATAATGACAATGTGGTCATTATTTGTACGGTAGAAAATTTTGATCCGATGGGCGTTCATACCGGCGATTCTATAACGGTAGCCCCGGCTATGACATTGAGCGATACTGCGTATCAGAAAATGAGGAATACTGCCATTTCGATGATGAGAAACCTGGGAAATTTTGCGGGCGGTTGTAATGTTCAGTTTGCATTAGAGCCACACACCGAAGATATTATTGCGATAGAAATTAATCCCCGTGTCAGTAGATCCTCAGCTTTAGCAAGTAAAGCAACAGGTTACCCGATTGCAAAAATTGCTGCCAAGCTTGCTGTAGGATTCACATTGGATGAATTGAAAAATCAAATCACCAAAAACACTTCCGCATATATTGAACCGGCATTGGATTATGTACGTGTACAAATACCGCGCTGGAATTTTGATAAATTCAAAGGAGCAGATGATACATTGGGTTTTCAAATGAAATCTGTAGGAGAGGTAATGGCTATTGGCAGAAGCTTTGCAGAAGCGGTTCAAAAAGCATGTCAGAGTTTGGAAAATGAAGCGGTTGGCCTGGGCTATTATGGTAAAAATCTAATGCGTGGAGAAGACATTGTTGAATATATTAAAACGCCAAAATGGGATCGTATTTTCAGGATAAAGGACGCTTTGATGTTGGGTGTAAGTGTAAAAAGAATTTGCGAATCAACGAATATTGACCGTTGGTTTATTTACCAGATTCAGAAAATATGCAACTGTGAAAAAGCGCTCGCAGAAGTTACACTTGAAACCATTACAGGCGAACTTTTGAAAGAAGCAAAATACCTCGGATTTGGCGATGAGCAGATAGCAAGAGTCATGAAAGACGGAAGCACCGACGAAGATATTTATGAAAAAAGAAAAGCTTTGGGGATTACCAGAGTTTATAAGATGGTAGATACGTGCAGCGCTGAGTTTGAGGCGAAGACGCCATATTTTTATAGCACCTTTGAGTAGTTCGCGTTTGCAGTAAAGGGATCTTCGTGTAATCCTGTTGTAATATCAGTAAATTTGCAAAAAGAAAAATCATGGAGGTTCTTGAAAATGATTTAGAAAAAATAGAAGGATTATCCGATTCAGAATTGAAATTGGAAATTGCAATCCTGCTTTACGAAAAGGATAAAATTTCTTTAAGAAAAGCAGCAAAAATGGCTGATTTACCCTGGTTAGATTTTAGTAACATTTTATGCAAAAGAAATATACCAACTGTGAAAATGTCGGATGAAGAATTAAAAACAGAAATAAGCACAGTTAAGAGTTTACTTAAATGATTGTAATCAGCGACACTTCCTGTATCGGATATTTGATAATTATTGCTAAACTTTTTTTATTGAAAGATAATTTTTCTGAAATTATTATACCGCAAACAGTACATAAGGAAGTGCTCCAACTTTCTACTCAATACAATTTAAGCAAATATCTTCTCTCCCATTGGATTACAGTAAACACCATTACAAATAATAAATTGTTCGCTGGACTATTAACGAAAGTGGACGAAGGAGAAGAGATTATAACGAATACCACTTTTAGAATAAACCAATCTTTATACACAAATATTTTGCAGGAAGCCAATGAACTCTAACATTATCTACAACGAATCTATTCCTTCTCAAAAGAAGAAAATTATTGTGCTCGGCAGCGGGCCAAACCGCATTGGACAGGGGATTGAATTTGATTATTGCTGCGTGCATGGACTCATGGCCATTAAAGAATGCGGCATGGAAGCCATTATGATTAATTGCAACCCTGAAACGGTTTCCACCGATTTTGACATTGCTGATAAATTGTATTTTGAACCCGTCTTTTGGGAACATATCTGGGAAATTATTGAACTGGAAAAACCTTATGGCGTTATCGTGCAATTGGGTGGCCAAACAGCGTTGAAACTTGCAAAAAGATTATTTGAAAAAGGAATAAAAATTATTGGCACCTCCTATGATAATATGGATATCGCGGAAGACCGCGGCCGTTTCAGCGATATGCTTAAGGAATTAGAAATACCTTATCCGCGATATGGAACGGCGCATGATGCAGACGAAGCGATTGAAATTGCCCGCCAGGTTGGATATCCGGTTTTGGTTCGTCCGAGTTATGTTTTGGGCGGACAAAGAATGCGTATCGTATTGAACGATGAAGAACTGGAAAACGGCGTTTTAAGCTTGTTGAAACATTTGCCGGGAAATAAAATTTTAATTGTCCAATTCCTCGATCGCTGCCAGGAAGCTGAAATCGATGCAATCTTTGATGGCGAAACCTTCCATGTAATGGGTGTGATGGAGCATATAGAACCTGCAGGAATCCATAGCGGCGATAGCAATGCAGTTTTGCCTCAGTTTAATTTGTCGCCATTGATTGTTCAAACAATGGAAGAGTACTCAGAAAAAATTGCAAGAGCTTTAAACATAAAAGGTCTTATCAATATTCAGTTTGCCATAAAGGATGGTGTTGTATATGTTATCGAAGCGAACCCGCGGGCATCCCGAACAACGCCTTTTATTGCAAAAGCATACCAGATTCCCTATTTGAATATTGCTACCAAAGTGATGTTGGGTGCAGCTAAACTGAAAGATTTTACTTTTGAGAAAAAATTAAAAGGTTTTGCCATTAAAGAACCTGTATTTTCTTTCAACAAATTCCCGAATGTAAATAAACAACTTGGCCCTGAAATGAAAAGCACCGGAGAAGCCATCCGCTTTATCAAAGATTTACGTGACCCCTATTTCAGGCAATTATACAGGGAGAGAAGTATGCATTTGAGTAAATAAGGATTGTTAGTAGTGATTTAAGAATTGGAGTTCATTTCCAGTAAAAAAAGAAATAAATGGGATTTTTATTCCAAACAGTACCCATTTTTACAAAATTGCTTATTTAAAGCTCCGGGTATGTTGCACCCCGGAGCCCTTTTGCGTTTAATTTTTTATTTCATTCAATCAGTGTCTGACTTTTGGTCCGCTAAACTGGTAAAAAATATCAAACTGGAAAACGTTGCTATGCACTTTTGTGCCAACGCTGGATTTATTAATGTCGCTGATTCCAAAATTATACCTCGCATCAAAGCCAAGGCCCGAAGAGGTGAGATAACCTAGCCCCACCGGAATAGAAAATACAGCGCTATTCATATTACTTTTAATGTCGGTTGAAGTGCCGCCCTCTTTTGATTTGGCGTTTATTAAAAATCCAACCTGTGGCCCTGCTTCTAACCGGAAACCATTGCCAAACATGTATTGTACCAACACCGGAACATTGATGTAGCCGAGATCCACTTTATTGTCGCTGGTGGATTTGCTTTTAGCCCCTTCATCAGAATAATACACTTCTGGTTGGATGGCCCAATACTCGCTTGATGTGTGAATGTGGGCCAGGAAACCTGCATTAAATCCAATTTTAGTTTGCATATCAGAATTAGAGGGACTTGAATTTAATGAGGATGCGTTTAAACCGCCTTTTATTCCGAAATGTGTGCTTTGCGCTTTTGCCGTGTACATCAAAAATAATGTTGCAGCAAAAATGATTGTCTTTTTCATAAAGTTGATTTTTAATTAATAAAAAATTAATAATTATTGTGGCATAAATCAAAAGCCATACCTGTTTTAAAAAATGAGCGGCGTGATTTATCTTTGCAAATCTATTTTAGCCGCCTTTTATCAGGCCTGATTCATACTGTAAATGTCTCTGGAAACCCCGGCTC
>JBQCFO010000489.1:0-7260 GCA_051959055.1 Ginsengibacter sp.
TTACCAAGGAGATGAGATGGTAGGATAAAAGTTTAGTTCTATAGGACGAATTAGAATAAAAATTTTCTTATCATGAGATTATCAAACGCAATAACGTTTTAACATTTATTACAGATCAAATTGCGTTTTACAAAATTCATAAGTACCTTGTTATTTCTTAAAACCGGACCGTGACCGAAACAAAGTGTTGCGGGATTTAATGAAGCTATTTTTAAAATTGATTTTCTGTTCAGCTCCGCATCTTTTGTAAATACCGCCGGTGGTTGATGCAACCCTGGAATAGTAGTTAACAAATTCATATTGGTTAATACATCACCGACGATAAGTACTCCATCATATTCCCTGAAAAAAGAAAGATGGCCACTGGAATGACCAGGCGTCTCAATGACAGTAAAACCGCCTACCTTATCGCCTTCTTTAAGGGTTCTTTCAACCGGATAACCAGAACCAGCCCAATACTTCCTTTGAAATTTAGTAACAAAGTGACTTTGAGCAGGGTATTCCACTGTTGCATCGCCGCTTTCCGCCTGCGGCTTTTCCTCAGCGCTACACCAGAGAGGAATATTGAGCATTTTGCAGATGCTTGCACTACTTCCCTGGTGATCAGCGTGGGCATGGGTTAAAGCATGAGCATGTACAGGATGTTGATCAAGTTCCCTCTCCAAAATGCGGCGAGAAGTTCTGATGCCTGCATCTATCAGTACATCTTCAATCAGGTAACAGTTGATACTATTTCTTGGCATTAACGGAATGTGAAAAACGTCTTTGGCTACTTGTTTCATTTTGTATGATTATTACTCTAACTATTAAAAGCCTCTCTCATTGCAGCTTTTACAAATATTTCCATTTCAATTAAGGGCTTATCACCAGGCCTCAATCCAATAAGACAATGGATTTGTCCGGCAAAGCACTTCTCCCAAACTTTAATGCCTGCTTTGCGCAATTTTGAAGCATACAAAACACCATCGTCACGCAATGGATCAAATTCTGCATTTATGATTACCGCAGGCGGCAATCCGGAAAAATCTTTAAAAAGAATTGGAGATACTTCCGGGTTATCCACTTGCCCAGGAGCATAGTTTTCAACGGCGAAGTAGCAAAGCGCTTTTGTTTGAAAATAGCCTAAGGCATTTTGCTGATACGACATAGATGTTTCCATATTTTGAGGTCTGAGGTCTGCAGGAAGTCCATTCATGACCTGTAGTTTTATCCGGTTATTGAGGTTTTCCTTCTTTGCCATATGTGATATGACTGCAACAAGGTTTGCACCGGCACTGTTTCCCATCAGCAATAGCTTACTGGTATCGCCACCAAAAGTTTCCGCATTTTCAGAGATCCATTTAAAAGCATTGTAGCTATCATTGACAGCAGCAGGAAATCTGTGTTCAGGAGCTACTCTGTAATCTGTAGCAAAAACAATCGCTCCATACGTTTTGGCATCTTGCCACAGCGATTGCTCCAACCCTGCAACCAATGGTGAGATGAAGCCGCCGCCGTGATAATGAATGATTACAGGAAGATTTTTTTTGTGCAGCGGATTGAAGACCAAAACAGGAATGCTATCGCTTGTTATTCTAATTCTTTGAACATCTTCTTTTGGATATGGGATCAACGGGAGTTGCGGATACTTTAATTGTTCAATTGGAAGAGACCGAAGTTGCTCCAGGGTCGAATCTTCATAGCCTATTACTTTTAGAAAAGTTGCAATTTTCGGATCTAATATTCGACCGGCACATGGCTGAGCAAAAGTATTTAGTGATAAGAAAGTAGTTATCAGGCTGGCAGCCAGAAATAAAAAGCGTTTCATTTCAATAAATTTTATTTTAATTAAAAGTGATCCCCGAGAATAAATATTTAACGAAACTGTTTATGGTTCATAACGTGTTTTTTTAAGCTGCTAATTGTACTCCTTTTATTCCTAATTTAGGAACACCTCATTTTTGTACTGCTAACTCATTTGCAAGAATCAGGAATAATGTTATCCCTTCAACTAACCCGTTTTTCCCATTCACGCCTTAACATGGCATATTGATATTCACTACCCCACTTTCCTTTGAAGAATATATTTTCTACAAAATGTCCTTCCTTTCTAAAACCTGTACGCTCCAATAACTTGATCGATGCCTCATTTTCAGCGTCCACGGTTTCAGTAACCCTATGAAAGCCTTTACGACTGAATAAAAAATTAAGAATGGCAAGCAATGTCTCACTTGCAAAACCTTTTCGCTGTTCAAATGGTGAAATCGTAATCCCTATTTCCCCAAGCCGCGGATCATATTTATCAAGCCTGACGGCACAGTCGCCAATTAATTTATGTGTCGCTATTTCCGCTATCCCGTATTGCATCCATTCGCCAGGCACACCAAATTTTTTTTGCCCATTTTCTTCTATAAACCTTTCTGCATCTTCAAGAGAGAAAACATCGAATCCCTGGTATTTAGTCACTTCAGGATTTGAACGGTAAGCATGGAAATCAGTAAGGTCGTCCATTTTTAAGTTTCTGATTTCAAGGCGCCCTCTTTTTATATTCAACCCGTTTAAATTATTTTCCATACTTCAATTATTTATTTTCTAGTTCTTTCAGTTTTTTCCTTGTTTCTGGTATGTCTTTAATTTCCAATGCCTTTCTATAACATTTTACAGCATTTATTTTATCATTCGTTCCTAAATAAAAGTCACCCATGGAATCAAAGGCATTTGAACTTTCCGAATAGTTTGAAACATTCATTTTGAACAAATATTCAGCCTTTGTAAACTGTTTTGTATTTAATGAGTAGTAAGCAAGACCATTTACGAGCTCTTCTGCGGGTTTAACAGCATAACCGAGTTGTTTGGATACATTTTTATAGTGAGCATCGAGTAAAGTATCCAGCCTCAGGTTTTTATTATCTAAATAACTGGCGTGAAGATCAAATTTGTAATAATCAAAAATAAACCGAAGGGCATCATATTCTGCAATAAAAGAGACTGAATTGTGATTGTCATCTGCATAATATTTATGATCAAATTTTAAATTGTTTTGCTGATTAGTTTTTATGCTCCTGATCAGTTCAAGGTTATATCTTATCAATTCAGTATTTTCGGTTGTGTCTTTCTGTACCGCGCTCGTGTCTACGCCTTTTTCCATGCGATTGGCAATTGCTAAAAACAGCTTTTTACCCGCATAGTTATGTGTGGCAAGCGCTTGTGTACTTTCTTTTAAGAGTCTATGTTTGTCCCACCACAAACTTGCATCAATAGAAACGTATGCGTTAAAAAAATCGGTATGATGTATTAATGTATTTATTACTGTTAGTCCGCCTACAGAATGGCCAATAAGTATTCGATAAGGAGCGGTTGAATATTTTGATTCAATAACAGGGAAAAGTTCATTTTTAATAAACGAAATAAAGTTTTCACCGCCTCCGGAATTTTCTCCATGGCTGTCCCCAACGGTGTCCTCAATAGTGGGAGTTAAATCTTTCATCCTGTTTGGATGTAAGATGCCTACAATAATCATTGGCGGAATAACATTGGCCCCACTTAAATACTCAACCATGGAAATGACAGATCTAAAATGCGTTTCTCCATCCAAAACATAAATAACGGGATAAGTCTTGCCTTCTTTCTTATTGCCAGGATTGTAAACCCACGCGGTTCTTTTTTCCATTAATATTTTTGAATTGATACTAACAACATCTGCCGTTATTATTTCCTTTTTCTCTTGAGCAAATAAGGTAAAAGAAATAAGCAGTAAGAAAAGCTGTATGAAATATTTTTTAATCATTTTTTCTATTTTTTAATCATTTTTTTATTTTTAAGCCAGGTATTTTAATCAATTCATAAGCTAGACGATGTACAAAAGATATGTTAAATGGCACTAACCTAAAGTAAAATTCTGATTCTGTTTTAATGCCGTCCAAACTAAATTATTTTGTCAGGATTTATTTACTCAGATACTGAAGATCTAAACCCCTTTAAAACCAAATAAATCCCTAGTGAAAATTCAAAAAATGCTACCGGCACTGCGGACAAAGCAGCCAATGTTGAAATACGATCCACTAAGCCAAACATTATTGCCAAATACCCGGCGATCAAAGGGAAGGCACCCGCGATTCCAATAAGCGAAAGCACCCGCGGCACCAGGCGTGATTTGTACAAAAGAACACCTAGCAAAAGGTCATTAACAGCGGGCATAAATCCCTGTCCTAAAAGGAACATGCGGTCGTATAAAGTAACGAGTGCGTGGCTTGTGGCGAAAGCATCTTTCCCTGCTCCTGTTTGTTTTAATGTAACGACTGACAGCAGAAAAGCCACACCAACAAAAATCGTGACTGCCTCCAGCACACGGGATGCAACAAGACCCACGGCGAGACTTTCATTTTGCTTTTTCACCACAGGGAACAACACAATAGCAGTAGCAATGCCAGCAAGGGCTACAATAATTTCCAGAAGCCCGCCAATAATGACAGCATTGTTGTTTGCAGATGAGACGATGTAGTCCGGCTGATGTATCTGACCATAGAGAACGAGTGTTGGTATGGATACAAAAGTCAGGATGTAAAGCAGACCTGCCGTCAGCGAAAGTTTGCGGAGTGAGCTGATTGCACTTCGTTTATTTAGTCTCTCGGAATTGGAAATCGTAAGATTTGCATTCATTTCAAATTGTTTCTGGTTGTTAAGAAATATAGATTCTATGTGGTCGGGCCTTCCTACTGATCCTTTCTTTACCTGCTGTGTTCAATTTCTCAGAAATCTTCTTCAATTAATTCCTTGTTTACCATCAATCCTGTAGTTGTACCCATAGACACTGCATTGGCAACGGTCCGCATACGGGTAGTGTTATCGCCACAGGCATACAAGCCGTCGACAGTAGTGCGATAAGCGGGATCAATTTTGAGGTATCCGTCCTCTGTAAGTTCGCACTCTAATTCCTGAGGAATAGAACAATGTTGTACAAATGGAAGGCGCGCATATAAGACTTTCACCGATGCCTTTGTTCCGTCTGTAAATTCAATGTTTTCGACGTAGCCGCTCTTGTTATCCAATCTGCTGATTTCACTTTCGAAAATGTTTATTTGATGCTTGCGAAGCTTGATCTTCTGTTTTTCTGTAAGTGTTGATTTTCCATTGGTATATAGGGCCAGGTCAGTAGTCCAATTAGAGATCAATGAAGAAAGCTCAAATCCTGAATCACCATTGGCAAGAATGCCTGTTTTTTGTTGCCGTACTTCATAACCATGACAGTACGGACAATGAAGCACACTGATACCCCAGCTTTCCGAGAAGCCGGGAATGCAGGGGATTAGGTCTTTTATGCCTGTTGCGAAGACCAACTTACGGGCTTTGAATGTCTCACCTGTTTGAATCTTCACTTCAAAACCATCAGGAGTTTTTATCCCGGCTATAGCTAAACCTTCCAGAAAGCTCACGGTTTCATATCTCCCCACCTGCTGTTTAGCCCGGCTCGCAATTTCTTTCGGTGTTTTACCGTCATTGGTTAAGAAATTATGTGAGTGCGGTGTTTGCTTGTTACAGGGATTTCCACTGTCAATAATTAACACATTTCGCAACGCTCTTCCCAAAGCCATACCTGCTGCAAGTCCGGCATAACTTCCTCCAACTATTATTACATCAAATTGTTTGTTCTGTTTCATTTCTATTTTTTGAGCTTCTTAACAAAGGCAAGTAAACTATCAATCCACATAACACTTTCCCGGTTTGCCGGATAAAATCACGCTTTTGCAACATGATTTTACTTTGACACTGGTTTTCGCGATAGACGTTTTATTAGAAAATCCAAGGCGGGCACCCCAACAAACATCATCCAAGGCACCAAAGAGATCGTCAGGATAAAAGTTATTTGGTATAATGGTAGTGCAGATAGCTGTTGCCCGAACAGAAAAAGAAAGAATGTAATGGAAGGATAGATGACCAGCCAGATTTTTAGAGACAGAACCAGTTTTGTTTTTGCGTTCACGTTTTATTGATTTTGTGAGTATTAATTTTTCATCACAAAAATAGATGTGACAAAAGCAGTGGTGGTAGGACGGTTATAAAGTTAAATAGGACTTATTTAAAATTCTTGCGGAATGTGTCCGGCGAGTGCCCGGTATGCTTTTTAAAGAACCGGATAAAATAAGAGGGATCTTCGTAGCCCAGGTGGTCTGCGATTTCTTTTACTTGGTTGTGAGTGGCAAGCAAATATCTCTTTGCTTCCAGAATTATCTGCTGATCGATAAGGTCTGATACGGTTTTTCCAACCGACACCTTGGTTATTGAATTTAGCTGGTAAGGAGAGAGGCTCAGTAAGTCGGCATATTGAGAGACATTCTTCATGCTCACGATGTTTGTTTCAAGAAGACGTACAAGCTCTTCAAAACGTTCCTGTATGTATCCACTTTCTGATTTAACAATACTGCCTGGAGTACGGCTTTGCCTGATGTACTCGATAAAGAACAGATCAAGGTTGGCCTTAATTGCTTCTAAATAGCCCTCCTGTTTTTCAGCGTACTCTTCGGATACGGTAGCTAAGAGGGTATGCAACCGGCCAAATCGGGCAGCTTCAACTTCACAATAATTTTTACCGGAAGCTTTTTTCCACCTGTGCTCTTTGATACTGTTCTTTGGCTGGTAGAATGACAAATCAAACTCCATCAAAAAGCCTGTTGTATCTGCCGTCAGTTCTAACCTATGAACCTGCCCAGGGCGCAGAATGAAAATAGAATGGTTGTGTACAGGATATTCAATAAAGTCTATCCCGTGAACTCCCTCACCGTTAAGCACAGCCAAAACAAAATAAAAATCATGCTTATGAAGGTCATGAACAAGGTCTTTGCCGTTAAGCACTTGCTGAAGGTTTCGGATACTAAACCGTCCGGCACTGCTTTGCAGTGTCTGAGTAGGAGCTATCTGCCTGACGGGAATCGATTTCATATTTGATGCTTAATAAAAAACTCACCTTGTACGTAAAAGCTTTTATCTGCAACCATTCCACAGTTGCAAAAAGATTTTGTCACTTCTTTATTTACCTATTGTGCGCAACAATTTAAAGCACCAATCAGCGAACAAATGTAGATGCTAAAGAAGGGTTTGGCAAAAAAAATAGAAAAATATTTAGTCTAAAATCACTGAAAAACAATTCTTCATGAAACAAAGGAAAGAAATCTATTTTCCAATACAAAATTTCGAAAAAATATAATCGAGCCTGTCCTCGTTGGTTACTTCACCCGTTATTTCTCCCATGAAGTGAAGGCAGCGGTTGATATCGATGGAAAGAAG
>JBQCFO010000490.1:0-6548 GCA_051959055.1 Ginsengibacter sp.
TTTGCAAAATGAAGGAATTGATTACAAAGGCTTCATCTTTTTTGGCTTGATAAAAGTAAACGAAGAGCCGATGGTGATTGAATACAATTGCAGAATGGGCGATCCCGAAACTGAAGTGGTTTTGATTAGGTTGAAAAATGATTTGATAGAATTATTTCTTGCAATGCATCAACAGACATTGGACAGCCAAAAAATAACAGTCGAAAAAAATGATGCCGTGACAATTGTTGCAGTAAGTGGTGGTTATCCCGGTCAATACCAAAAGGGGTTACCTATAGAATTTTTATATTTAGAAAACCCTGAAGTCAGGAAACATATTGATGAAGGAGAAGGCGCGATTGTTTTCCAGGCAGGAACAACAAATGTAAATAATGAAACTGTAACCAATGGTGGTCGGGTACTCACTGTTTCTGCAATTGCAGAGGGATTAGGCGATGCGATAGAACTTTCCAAAACCATTCTGGAGCAAATCCGTTTTGATGGAATGTATTTCAGGGGCGATATCGGGTATGAGTTTGTGGATTAAAAAAATTTATTCAAAGAGAAAATACAAATGGGAGTTATTTGTTGATTTGCTGCATTGAAAAGAAAATAATAGGCGGCAAATGAGCTGTAAAGAGGTATTGCGCTTTTGTTTTTCAATGAAGGGTAATAAACCAATCACGTCCTATCTACAAACACAATTTGTTCCTCTTTCAAAAGCGGCACCCCTTTGAATCTTAAAATCACATTGGCCACGGTAGCCACATCTTTCTCACAATAAATCGAAATGCGTTGAAGATTTTTTTCTTTCCAATAAACATCAC
Source organism: Ginsengibacter sp. (assembly GCA_051959055.1). Classification (GTDB taxonomy): domain Bacteria; phylum Bacteroidota; class Bacteroidia; order Chitinophagales; family Chitinophagaceae; genus Ginsengibacter. Next base: position 807 of record JBQCFO010000490.1, read on the forward strand.
CTACCTGGCTGCCATCAATATCATCTTTTGGTGAAGGAACGCCAAGAACAGCGGCCAGCAATTTCAGAGAAGTATAATGTTTGTAATCGCCAAACCGCCAGAGATGTAAAGTGTCCAGCATGGGTGTTTCCCATGGTTTCATATTCTGAAAATCAATGTACGTGGGAATGGGAATATTATTGATCAACATTCTCCTGCATAAAAAAGGGATGTCAAATTCTTTGATATTGTGGCCGGTAAAAATCCAGTTGTGGTGATTGGCATGCAATTGTTTCAGTGTGGCCACAAATTGATTTAAAAGCTCTTTTTCATTGTCCGAACATAAAGACTTTATCCTGAACTGCCATTCGGTACCCTTCGGATCGTTGTTTTCTTTTTTGAAATAACCAAAACTGATGCAGGCAACTTTTGCAAATTCAGCCAGGATAGCGGCGCGCATCGAATAATAGTCTTCAACAGTTGTATTTGGTGGAAGCGCTTTACTGATTTTCTCGCTCCATAAATTTTTCCATTCTTCATCCAACAGATGAAAATGTTCTTTTTCAGAAACCGTTTCGATATCTATTACAAATAAATTTTCGAGAGGTATTTGGTTCATCCTTTTGTTTGGTAAAATTGAAGATTTATTAAAGATAATAAAAGCATGATAAATTCCGTGTTATTCTTTCTATAAAGAAAAATCCCGGCTCATGTAAGCCGGGATAGAAAATTAATCAATGATGAACGTGGTTTATTGCGTTTTATCATGTACCTGTGTATCTTTTTTTGGTGGGGGGAGATTAATGATTGAATTTCCCTTTTCCGGAGTAACTGCCTGTACAGGTTTTAGAAAATACTGCTCCATTGCCTGAATCTGTTGCAAAAGCTGCTGCACGATCTGGTTTTCATAAGCCAGTGCCTGCTGCTGGTTGTCATTGAGGCTGTTAAAATACATAATCTGCTGTTCAAGATCGGTGCGCAAAGCATCGGATACTTTTTTTGCCAAAACGGTATCTCCGGATTTATAAGCTGCTAATAAAAATTGACCTGAAATCTGATCCTGCTGCTGTCTGCGGGAAGCCATTCCATAAGGAAAATTTTGCTGCAGCATATTTTTGTCGCAGCGTTGCAGTAATTCTCTTGCTTCAGCCATTTTTCCATGATCGGCAAGATCATTTGCCACCTGCGCGTACTGCATTCTGATCGTATTCAAATGTCTCCTGTTTTCTTCGTCAAAATAAACACCCGGAACATTCGCATTCCCAAATGCAAATTTTTTCATCATCACATCATAAGCCCAGGTATCATTTACTTCGCTGTTTTTTACGGGTACCAAACGGTAAGTAAGCCCGTCGGTTCTTAAATATTGCTGAAAACCCAAATCTCCGTAAGGCGATGTGAAATAAATCGGGCGTTTCCAGTTATTGGCAGCGATTATGTTCAGAATAGCACTTTCATTTTTCATCAGCGCGTTCTTTGGAATTGTAAAATCTAACTCACTTACTACACTATCACCCGGATTTACGGTTCCATTCTGTTTTACAAGATTCGTATCTACCGGTACTTTTACATTCTTTGTAGGAAAAACATTCAGAAAATCTGAGCCATTCTGATACATTCTTGAAGGATCATCACTTCCTGCATAATCTTTCATCATGGTATAAAGATCCATTGGTTGAGTCTGATCTACTTTTGCACCAGGCAGATCAGGAAAGAAATAAATTGCATCTCTGTTGCTCCCGATAATTTGTTCAGGAGTCCAGATGACCGGTATAGGCGCGCTTTTATTTACTGCATAGCGAAGCTGGTTGATGTACCAATCTGTTCCCAGCAAGCTTGAGTTAATTACCCTGATGTCTCTTCTGATTCCAAGTACTTCCTGATCGAACCAAAGAGGATACGTATCATTATCTCCAAAAGTGATCAGAATCGCATTTGGCGCGCAACTTTGCAAATAATCAAGCGCTAAATCTCTTGCCAATGCTTTGTGGCTGCGATCATGGTCGTTCCATTCCTGGCTTGCCATGAGTACCGGAACTGCAAGTAAACATAAGGCGCCGGCAACATAATTAGCCATCCTGCTGTTCATGTATTTTTCAAAAAGTTCTTTTACATACATTACTCCCAATCCAATCCACATAGCAAATGCATAAAAAGAACCTACGTAAGCATAGTCCCTTTCACGAGGCTGGTTTCCTGCCTGGTTCAGGTAAAAAACAATGGCAATTCCGGTAAAGAAGAATAATAAGAAGACAACGAGTGCATCACGTTTATCTTTTTTATATTGGTAAATGAGGCCGAGGATACCCAGCAAAAGTGGTAAACAGAATAAGGTGTTATGTGATTTATTATGTTTTAAAGTATCAGGCATTTTACTTTGATCGCCAAGTCTTGCATTATCCCAGAAAGAAATACCAGTAAGCCAGTTTCCATCACGCACATTGCCCATGTCTATTCCTTGCAGATCATTTTGTTTGCCTGCAAAATTCCACATGAAATAACGCCAGTACATCCAATTGAGCTGGTACCCGAAAAAGAAACTGATGTTATCTGCCATCGTTGGTTTGGAATAATATTTTCCTGTCTTTGGATCTTTTCCGATCCCGGCAAAATTTGCATAGTAATCCGCATGCCCCTGATCATTGCTGGCATCCCACATTCTCGGAAAAAAATGCAGATCAGATGGATCATATACTGTTTCTACTTTCTTCCCTTTCTTTTCATATTTATGTGTTCCTTTTACATAAGTATCTATATATTTCTGGTCTGTTGGATCATCAGTAAAATCCTGGCCTTTTAAAATTGGCCAGTCGCCGTATTGCTCGCGGCTCAGGTATCCTTCCAGGCTCAATGGATTATCTACATTAAACATGTCAATTGCCGGATCGGCCAAAGAGCGGATCATTGTAGTAAAATAAGTAGAAAAGCCAAGAATTACAAATGCAAAAGCCCACATCGCAAGCCTTAAAAAATTCCAGTTTTTCTTCTTTGCCAACCGCAGTAAAAGAAAGATTATTATAGCCAGCAAGACAAAGAAAAAAGTAAATCCGGTAAAAAAAGGCGCGCCGAAACTATTCGTAAATAAAATGTCAAAAGCGGATGCACCTTTTATTGTCCATTGAATCATGGGAACCTGCACAATTCCTGTAATAACACAGGCAGCAATAAAAGCCCAAACGGTTCCCCATTTGGTTACTTTGTAACGTTTAAAATAATAAACCATTACAATAGCAGGAATGGTAAGAATGGGCAATAAATGTACGCCCACTGCAAGCCCAACCATATAAAATATCAGGATCAGCCATCTGTCAGCAGGTGTAAAATTTCCCTTGTATCCATTTAATTTATCAATAGTAACTGCCTGTTCCCATTTAAGCACTGCCCAAAAAACCACAGCCGTAAAAAATGACGAGCTTGCATATACTTCTGATTCTACTGCGCTGTACCAAAACGAATCGCTGAATGTATATGCCAACGCTCCTACTACGCCTGCCGCCATTATGGTAAAGATCTGATTGTCTGTAAGCGGATTGGCATTGTTTCTTTCATAAATTCTGCGCGCAAAATGCGTGATGCTCCAGAATAAAAACAAAATACAGAAAGCGCTCATTAAAGCACTCATACTATTTAATCCGAGGATCGCATTATTCGGGTTGGAGAACGGAATCATAAAAATCCTTCCAAGCATAATAAATAACGGTGCTCCGGGTGGATGCGGAATCTGAAGTTTGTAGGCGCTGGAAGCAAATTCACCACAGTCCCAAAAACTGCCGGTAGCCTCCATGGTAGATAAATATACAACTGCTGCGATGGCAAATATGACCCATCCAGTAATGTTGTTGACGCGTTTATAGCTCATAATTTCGGTTTAGATAAAGAAGGGACAAATATAAAGCTATGATTGCTACATTTCTGTCGCCTAATTTTTTTTTATAAAAAGGATTGTTAATTTGTTTTGTTATTCGAAGGTCATTTGTTATAACGATTTTAAGAAAGAATTGATTCCGCATGGCCTACTCTCTTTTACCAAGAATACAACTGGGTAATTGACAATATTATAAACTAAGAAGAAGCGAATGGGTATTTAAGAAAGATGAATTCGATTTGAATATTTAATAAGACGCCACTGCAAGGGTGGCGACGCTCAATTTCACATTTTTGATTTTTAAAATTTCTGTACCGCATGCATCAAGTGTAGCGCCGGTGGTAATAACATCATCTACCAATAAAATATGTTTGTTTTCCAATGTCTCTGGATTATTCACATAGAAAATGTTTTCAACATTTTTCCATCTTTCAATCCGGTGTTTTTTGGTTTGCGTTTCAGTAAAAACTTTTCTGACTACATTATTTTTTGCAATGGGTTTGCCAATAATTTCAGATATCCCATTACAAAGAATTTCCGACTGATTATAACCCCGTATCTTTTCTTTCTTTTCAAATAAAGGAAGCGGAATGAGGATATCAATATGAAAGCGGTTGCTGCTCAGTATACTTTTTCCTATGAGATTGCCGAAAAAATGCCCGGCTTTTTTGTTTCCTTTATATTTTAATTCGTGAATCATATTTTGAACAATTGATTCTTTAGAAAAATAAAACAAGCTCATTGCAGAGACAAGCGCAATTCTACCCCAGAATTTTTTTTCAAGTGGATTATTGGCGTGTTGGGCAAAATGAGTATGTGGCAGGTCGTCAAAACATTCGAGGCACAAAAAATTCTCTTTATCAATCACATCGCTTCCGCAACCAATGCAGTTGTGTGGATAAAATAAATGAAAAAGGGGCGAGTTGGTAAAGAAAGATGTGAACAATGTTTTTGGTTCTGGTTTTTAAAATGATCAATATAAAGCGAAGGCCAAATCATCGACAAATGAAAAATACGAATCTGCGTTATTTGTTTTTTTGTTGATTATGATTGTGATACCATGAAATAGAATCACCCAAAATCCTTTCCTGGTTGAACAATGAAAAATTTTTTATTTCAGGCGCTGCAATTCCATTTTCAATCACCATATTTTCATTGGTAATTACTCTTGCTTCATCCCACAAGCCCGTATCAATAAAAGATTGTAAGGTTTTTGTGCCACCTTCCACTAATACACTTTGAATGTTGAATTTATAAAGAGAAAGCAATATTTCCGGCAAAAAATTTTCCTCCTCGGTTTTGATGAAGTTAATGTTTTCTTCAACAGCGTTTTTTACAAAATTGAAAATCATGGTATTTGTTTCTTTGCTGAACAACTTTGCAGATGAGGGTAATTTTAATTCCTTATCAATTACAATCCTCACCGGATTTTTCCCTTTCCAAAACCTTGTTGTTAATGAAGGATTGTCTTTTAGAACGGTATTTGTTCCGACCAGGATTGCCGCTTCTTCACTGCGCCATTTGTGAACAAGGCGATTTGTGTAATCATTGCTTATTAAAATTCTTTCTTCCGTTTCCGAGCCGATTTTCCCATTCGCGCTTTGTGTCCATTTTAAAATAATATATGGCCTTTGCTTTTGATGAAAAGTAAAAAAACGCTTGTTTAATTTTTTAGATTCTTTTTCTAAAATATCTGTAAATACTTGTACATCTGCATTTCGCAACTTTTCTATTCCTTTTCCTGCTACTTCTTTAAAAGGATCACGACAACCAACAACTACTCTCGGAATTTTTTCTTTGATGATAAGATTTGTGCAAGGCGGTGTTTTTCCATAATGTGAACAAGGTTCTAATGAAACGTATAGAGCAGAAGATGCAATTAATTTTTTTTCTTCGTT
>JBQCFO010000491.1:0-3473 GCA_051959055.1 Ginsengibacter sp.
CACCGCATTCCAGAAATAAGTGATGAACTGTATCGGATTGATGATGCGATGAAAGCCGGCTTTGGATGGGAGCTAGGTCCTTTTGAAGTGTGGGATATTTTAGGAGTAAAGGAAACAGTGGAAGCGATGAAAAACGCCGGATATGAAGTTGCTTCATGGGTAAATGACTTTATTGCTGATGGAAATAATTCTTTTTATAAAGTTGAAAACGGAAAACGTTTATACTATGACGTTAGTACCCACAAATATCTGTCACTTCCTGGTGGAGATTCCTTTATTATTCTAAGTGATTTAAAAGAAAAAACGGTTTGGAAAAACAGCGCGTGCAATCTTTCTGATCTGGGCGATGATGTTGTTGCACTGAACTGGAATACAAAAATGGGAAGCATCGGTGGTGAAGTGTTGGAAGCGTTGAATAAATCTATTGCCATAGCTGAAGAAAAATTCAAAGGACTGGTAATAGCAAACGAAGCCGCGCAATTTAGTGCCGGCGCTAATGTAGGAATGATCTTTATGCTCGCTGCAGAACAGGAATATGATGAATTGGATATGGCTGTTCGTTTGTTTCAAAATACCACCATGAGAATCAGGTATTCTTCTATACCCGTTGTTGTAGCGCCTCATGGACTTACTCTTGGTGGCGGATGTGAAATTTGTTTGCATGCAGATAAAGTGCAGGCTGCTGCAGAAAGTTATATCGGTTTGGTAGAAGTAGGCGTAGGGCTGATACCGGGAGGAGGAGGTTCCAAAGAATTTGCTTTGCGCGCATCTGATGCAATACAGCATAATGAACCGGAAACGATTCCATTGCAGAATAGATTTATTACTATCGGAACAGCAAAAGTTTCGACTTCGGCCTTTGAAGCTTTTGACATGGGGATATTACGCAAAGGACATGACGAAATTTCTATGAACCAATCGCGGCGAATTGCTGATGCCAAAAGAAGCGTGATTGAAATTTATGATCGGGGATATACGACACCAGTGCAGCGGACTGATATAAAAGTTTTGGGACGTGCTGGTCTTGGAATGTTATATGCAGGTATCAATGGAATGTATCGCGGAAATTACATTACCGAATATGATGTGTTCATAGCAAAAAAACTGGCGTATGTGATGTGTGGCGGCGATTTGAGCGAAGCAACGCTGGTAAACGAACAATATTTATTGAATCTTGAAAGAGAAGCATTTTTAAGCTTGTGTGGCGAAAAGAAAACGCTGCAAAGATTGCAAAGTGTTTTGAAAAGCGGGAAGCCGGTGAGGAATTAGAGTTGAAGGTTCAAGGTTGAAAGCTCGTAGTTGATTCACCAGTACCAGTTATTTCGTAGCAGATTTACGAAGCGGTTTTACGAATAAATTTTAAAAAAATACGCGAAAAAGTTTTGAATAATCAAAACCCGTATTATCTTTGCATTCCCTAAAGCACAATAAAACAAAACTTACACGTTTCAGTCACACCTTACAGTGGCACAATTCCCATTATTGAATTGACTTCCTCCTATATCCTTAGAAAAAATACAATCCCATTTTCTATGAATTAGACCAACGTTTAATTCCTTCCATCCTTTGTAATTACCTCATTACTTTTTTAACCAAAGAAAAAAATTTTGTATGAGGATCATTTTCCTTTTTGTTATCGCGGTTTTAGTAAACACGATTACTGTTCAGATTTCTTATTCACAGACCGCCGCTGTTACCGTTACAAGTGCAGTAAAAAAATCTTATAACGGTTCTGATATCAGTTGCAATGGAATGAACGATGCCCAGATCACCGTTACTGCTTCCGGTGGATCGGGACTTTATGAATATTCTAAAGATAATGGCGCCACTTACCAGGCAAGCAATATCTTAACAAATATCGCCGGAAATGCGAATTGTATTATAAAAGTACGGGATGCAAAGAACACGACAAATGTATCAGCATCCCTCTACGTTTGGGTAGGTACTGTCAATGCGGTTCATATTAATACTTTTCAAAGATCTACTTACTATAACAGTGGTAACGATGGAGTGAGTTGTGCGTATAATTCTGATGGAAAAATCACAGTTCAGGGCGACGGCGGGTCCGGAGTTTTACAATATTCGATAGATAATGGCGCCACCTTTCAACAGGGCACGGTGTTCAGCAATCTTTCTGCAGGAACTTACCAGGCGATTGCAAAAGATGCAAATGGCTGTTTGGCTTATTCTTCTCCATCTTTTGCACCTGTTAGATTGACAGCGCCCAATCCCATAGTTGGTAATATTATTTCTCAAACCAATGTTTCCTGCGGCTCGACCGCTTCAGTAACGATAAGCGGAAGCGGCGGCGACGGAAATTATTTAACCAGCATAGATGGTGGCAAAACATTTAATTATCTTGCAAAAGGTGGAACCTATACTTTTACCGGCCTGACCGTCGGAAACTACACGGTGATTGTAAAAGATGGGAATTACAGTACGGGATGTATGAGTACGATACCTGTCAACATTACCAGTGTTCCCTTTACAGCTTCTATTTCCGGCAATTCTTCAATTTGTACAGGAAGTAAGGGCACTTTCACAATCAATATTCCTGCAGGTAGCGGCACTTTTAGCGCTTTTTATCAGGATAATAATGGAAATAAATTTACTGCTAACAATTTGGTAGCCGGTACTAATACGATTACTACGGACTTCCTTAATAATTCAACAACATTTACTTTAGTATCTTTAACTAAACCAGGTACTTTGTGTAACGCTGCTGTAAGCGGCTCTGCAAATATAACTGCAATTGCTCCCGGAACCTGGCTGGGCAAAAACAGCAACTGGAATGATGGTACCAACTGGAGCTGCGGCGCTATTCCTTCTTCTCAAACAAATGTAACCATTCCCGCTACAGGTAATAACCCTGAAATTATCACAGGTATCGGATCGGTAAATAATATCACCATTCAAAATAACGCTTCAATCACCGTAAGAGGAACTTTGCAGATTGCAGGAGCAATCACCAATAATGGTATTTTGGATGCAGCTTCCGGCACCATCGAACTGAATGGTCCCGCAGCTCAAACGATTTCAGGCAGTAGTTTTTTAAAGAGAAGCATTAATGATTTGATCATCAGTAACTCAAAAGGATTGAATCTTACTACAACTCCCAATGACACTTTAAACATTACAGGCTTCTTATCTTTTTCTGTAAGCAATTCTATCTTTAATACAAATGATAACCTTACATTAAAATCAACAGCCGTGGGAACAGCAGCAGTTGGAGATTTGACAAACAATGGCGCTTTGAAAGGAAATTCTATCAAAGGAAATGTAACCGTTGAACGTTATATCAATATCGGATCTTTGCCTGGCCAGCACAATAAATCATGGGTAATGATATCTACTCCGACACAAGGCCAAACTATCTACCAAAGCTGGATGGAAAACGGTAATAAAACTTCAACAGGATATGGAACACAAATCACTGGAAATGGAATTGGTTTTGATGTTTATTCCGCTACTCC
>JBQCFO010000492.1:0-3484 GCA_051959055.1 Ginsengibacter sp.
ACAGAGAGCCAGATGAGCGTTGTCAATTTGCCGCTGTTCAGTAAGCGTTGTAGTCTTAACTTCTGTCAAAATTTGTCGAAGTTATGCATAGGGTTCAAAAGGTAATTAAAAGAATAAATTTCATAAATAATTTATTAAAAATGAAAACAATGTATCTTTAGACGATTTTTAATATAAGACTTATTATTTTTGATAAAGAATATTTAACTTAGTTAGTATCTTGTCTGAACAAAGGAGTTTAGCCTTAAAATTTATTTATAACAACAATCATGACCGGAATGAAATTTTTATCATTTGTATTTGTCGTTTTCATTGGTAGCTTCTCCTTTTTGCACAGCGGAGTACATCAAAATGCAGCAATGAAGAAAGGAATTAAAACAGGCGCTGAACAAACAGAAAGATACCTGCCTTATATCAAAGGGAAACGAGTGGCGGTGCTTGCCAATCAAACTACTATTATTGGAAATACTCACCTGGTAGATAGCCTGCAAAAGTTGGGCGTAAATATTGTAAAAGTATTTGGGCCCGAGCATGGCTTCCGTGGCAATGCCAGCGCCGGCGATCCTGTGGTGGACGAAATAGACGCTATCACCGGCATACCAATCATTTCTTTATATGGGGCAAAAAACAAACCCAGTAAAGAAGATCTTGCCGATGTGGATATAATGATCTACGACCTGCAGGATGTGGGCTGCCGTTTTTATACCAATATCAATGCATTGGCGCGTCTAATGGAAGCCTGTTATGAAAATGGAAAAGAATTGCTGATCTTGGACCGGCCAAACCCAAATGGATATTTAATAGATGGCCCGATACTAGACATGAAATATAAATCCGGCATTGGCATGTTTCCTATACCCATGTCGCACGGATTGACCGTTGGCGAATTTGCACAGATGGCCAATGGGCAAGGATGGCTGACCAATAAGGTGAAATGCAAAATTAAAATTATTCCGGTAGCCAATTATAACCACGACATGGACTATACGCTGCCGGTAAAGCCGTCACCTAATCTGAATACCCAACAATCCATCATGCTATACCCATCAACCTGTATGTTTGAAGGTACCTACCTTAATCACGGCCGGGGGACTTACTTTCCTTTTACGGTATTGGGCAGCCCCGAATTAAAAGGTAAATATGATTTCTCATTTACTCCTACCAGCATTAAAGGCATGGCAGAAACCCCTTTGTTCATAGATCAGGTCTGTTATGGGCTGGATTTGCGCAACTATGATATCGGCCTGCTACGTCAGAGTAAAAAGATCAACCTTCAATGGATCATGGAATTGTATAAAGCTTCTCCGCATAAAGAAAAGTTTTTCGACTCTAAATTGAGTAAGGAAATGAATAACATTGAAATACAAATTGGCTCAGGTTTGTTCAGGCAGCAGATCATAGACGGGGTATCGGAACAGGAAATTCGTGCAAGCTGGGAACCTGGCTTGAGCGAATATAAAGCCATGAGAAAAAAATATGTACTCTATCCTTAATGATCTTGGTATGCCCGCTGCTAAATTTATAGAGCGTGAATAGTTAAGGAAGTGAAGAAAAAATATTGTAAAAAAAAATAGCTCCTCCTCGGTTCGTGTCCGCACGAACCGAAATCTTCGAATATTTATCTTGTCCTAAAATAGGTTTACACAAATTTATGCACCTGTTGGTGTTGCCACGAAAGTTTACACTTGTCCAGAGCCACACGCCGCCATTGTTGCGTGTTTATGCGGAAGGTTTTGCGGTCGGACAATCATCAACAACCTGCAGAGAAGTATGAATTAAAAATAAGCCAAACTATCTCTGCTTTGATTATCTTAGCAATAGTAAAACTGCTTCATTATTATAACAAATTATCCCCGTTGTTGACACAAGCTTGGTAGCAAAGGTTTTGTGCGTTGGCTAGGCTTGTGCCGTGCTGTAATGCAGGACAAATAAAAATCGTGGTTAATTGTTCGTTTGCTGAAAAAAGTAATTTTCAAAGCTATATTCGTTTGACCATACCAGTTTCCTCCATTGTAGGTCTTCCAAAAAATGAGAGGCCTTTGTTGGTGTTGAGCGAAGGACAGTGCGGCTGCTTCACCAACAAAATGAATTGAACAAAGCCCTATCTTTGAGTTTTAAATGTGCAACCAATAAATATTCATCTGTAAGCTTTTATGAAACAGATGATTATGAAGAATAAAAGAAAGATCGGATGACAATTTTAAATTCAGCCGTTGGTGAGGCCATTGCTTCAAAGCCTGCGCTGAACACCCAATTGCGGTGAGCCGAGGAACGGAACACCAACAGTGGCAAAAATATATAGTGCTGTGTTTTTTTAATGACTTTGATTACCCCGGTTGCATTGCTGCTGATATTAAACAGAAACTCAGGTTTGAGACAGGCTGGAACAGCCTCTTATTGATCCTTCGGATTGTAGCCATTTTCGCAGGAGTATTATTAAACGATTTATTCCTGATGTTATGGATCCTTTGTGCGGTGGGTGTTGCTATGAGCCTCTACCTTTTAAATTATGTATTAAAATTGACGAATGATAAAGCAGATTGAAATAAAATTAAACTATCCTTTTTTATACCAATGGGAAGAGAGGGGTGATATTTCGGTCATTACTAATTCTGATCCCAGAATTTATTTTCAAATCTTTTCCAATATTGTGTTGCCTCTTTCTGCAGGTAGTTTGCTGGAAAAAATTGATGGAAATTTCGCTGTTGTTATCAATTCTGATGATTATTTTTTAGCGGCTGTGGACAGAATACGGAGCTTCCCTCTTTTTTATAAAATTGAAGGTCAGAAGATATTGGTTACTGATAATATTTTATCATGTGAGAAGAAATTTATTTTTAGTGAGAAAGCGGAAGGTGTTTTCAGGAAAATATTTTGCACGGAAGGAAGTGATACTTTATTGCAAAACTGGAAACAAATACAACCGGGCGAATTTATATTTCTTAATAAACTGACAGGAGATTTTTCAGTAACAAGATATTTTATTTTCAGGAGCAAATTGCCCACGCGAAACATCGATCAGATAGAGTTGAAAGAATTGTTTTTAAATGTATTCCGATCCATTATTGATACAATTGGCTCCAAACCTATTATTGTTCCTTTGTCGGGCGGCTATGATTCCCGCTGCATTATCGCCATTCTTAAAGAATTGAAAGTAAAGAATATTTTCGTTTACACTTATGGAATGAATGATAGTTTTGAAAAACAAATTGCCCAAAAAGTGGCGCAGCAATTGAATCTTAACTGGCATTTTGTAGAATATACCGACGAATTGATGGATTCATTTTTTTCCGAAAAATGGAAAGAATTTTCTTATAAAAATCATCATTTCACGTCTCTTCCTGTTGAACAGGATTTCTTTGCTTTATTGTATCTGCAGAAAAATAAATTACTGCCTGAAGGTGGGGTGGTGCTATCCGGCTATTTAGGTGATTATTTTGGGGGACATTATTCCAAATTTGTAAATGTTCCGGACAATGAGGAT
>JBQCFO010000493.1:0-5415 GCA_051959055.1 Ginsengibacter sp.
ACTCAACCAGGAAGTAGGTGAAGATCAGGCAAAGCGATTTATAGATGCTGCAAACAATGAACCACGGCAGCAATTAATGAGTTTTCATTTGGCTCAGTATTATTTTGCAAGAAACGATTATGCGCGAGCAGTGGTTTATTATGAAAGAGCGGCTTATAATAATTTGAGTAATGAAGAGATCGCTGATGCAAAATTTGAACTTGCTTATTCTTATTTTAATGTAGACAGATATGAAGATGCCAAGCCTTTGTTTAATGAAATCCATCAGCTTCCTGATAATAAGTATTATTATGATGCCAATTATTATTACGGTTATTTAAGTTATCTCGATCATGATTATAAAAATGCATTGGCTTCTTTTCAAAAAGTAGAATCCATTCCGAAATATCGAGGCCTTGTTCCTTATTACATTGCACAGATCTATTATTTCCAGGGCAACCTTGATAAGGCATTGAGCTATGGAGAAAGCAAACTCTCGCAGAATGATATTTATTACCGTAAAGAATTAAGCCTTTTGATCGGCCAGATTTATTTTTCAAAAAAACAATTTGCAAAAGCTTTGCCTTTATTGGAATCTTATGTAAAAAACAGCGACAAAGTTTCCAAAGAAGTAATGTATGAACTAAGTTATTGTTATTATGATGCAAACCAGGTACAGAAAGCCATTGAAGGATTTAAACAGCTGAGCAATGAGAAAGATTCTTTAGGTCAGAACTCGATGTATTTGCTTGGCGATCTTTATTTGAAAACCGGGCAGAAAGAAAATGCACGCAATGCATTTCTCTATAGTGCAGATAATAACAGTAACCGCAAGCAGCAGGAAATTTCAAGGTTCAATTATGCAAAACTTTCTTATGAATTAGGATACCAGGATGTGGCATTGAGTTCGATGAATAAATTTCTGGACCTCTATCCTGCTTCTGCTTATGCAAATGAAGGGAAAGAAATTATAATCAACCTTTTGGCGAATACAAATAATTATGCCGAAGCCATATCCCTGTATCAATCGTTTGGTACACCTACTCCAACGATGCAAAGAATTTATCCGAAGATTCTTTTTGGACGTGCTACACAATACATCAATAATCAGCAGTTGAACGAAGCGGATGATTTATTAACAAAAATAATAAAAGACCCGAATGCCGGCGCTATACTGCCTTTCGCCGATTTCTGGAAGGCTGAAGTTGCGTACAGGCTTAACCGATATGACGAAGCAGTGAAGTTTATGAATGATTACCTGCAATATGGAGGTATACAAGGCGAAGCCAATCCGACAGACGCAAAATATGTACTTGGTTATAGTTATCTGAATCTGGAAAATTATGCACTGGCACTGGCAAATTTTAAAACTGTAGCGCCAGCGATTTCATCCGGCTCTTCTACATTGGAACAAGACGCTTATGTAAGATCCGCTGATTGTTATTTCATGCAGAAAAACTATAGCACAGCCAGGAACATGTATCAGAATGTGATTAATAACGGTTTGTCTCAAAGTGATTATGCGTTATACCAGGTTGCTTTGATCAACGGCATTAATAATCCCGCTGAAAAAATTAAAACATTCAATACCCTTACCCAACGTTATCCGCAAAGCGATCTCGTTGCAGAGTCTTACATGCAAATCGCCAATGCATATATGTTGCAGGAGAATTTCCGCGATGCAATTCCTTATCTTAATAAAATATTAGATATCAAATCAGCTGCCAGCCAGTATCCAAAAGTCTATTTGAAATTAGGGCTGGCTAATTATAATCTTAATAATAATGAAGAAGCATTGGGTGATTATCAGAAACTAGTCAATCAGTATCCACAATCAGACGAAGCCAATGAAGCGCTCGATAATATGAAGAATATTTATGTAGAAATGGGCAAGCCAAATGATTATGTTGCCTTTGTACAAAAAGCCGGCAAAGTGATCAGTATATCAGAAGCAGATTCTTTGACTTTTGCTGCAGCAGAATTACAATATAGTAATAATGATTGTGCCAATGCGATTAATTCATTCAATAATTATCTGGCAAAATATCCTCAGGGCGCTTATACTTTGAATGCAAATTTTTATAAAAGTGACTGCTATTCAAAAAGCAAAGATTGGCAAAATGCTGTTACTGGTTATCAAGCAGTGGTAAACCAAGGCAGCAGCCCCTTTGCAGAGAGAGCCGCTTTTGCAGCAGCAAGAATTTATTACTTTGAATTGAAAGATTATAAACAATCGACTGTTTATTTCTCCAAACTTCTCGAACTGGCTACCACTCCTGAAAACACATTGGAAGCGTTGCGGGGTCTGGTAAGAAGTTATTACCAGACAAAAGATTTTGCACAGGCAAATACCACTGCCAAAGAGCTGCTTACCAAAAAAGGCATTAGCACAGATGATAAAGCAATAGCCAATTTAGTCCTGGGAAAATCATTACAGGTAAATAATCAATGCGATGAGGCAATTGCAGCATTTAAACAGGTTTCAGCTGTTAATAAATCAGAATGGGGGGCAGAAGCTCGTTATGAAACTGCAAATTGTTATTACACTTTAAATCAACTTTCTACTGCAGAAAAAGCGGCTCTTGAAGTAATAAAAGTTACCGGCTCCTATGATTATTGGGTAGCAAAAGCATACATTTTACTCGGCGATATTTATTTGAAAGAAAAAGATTATTTCAATGCTAAAGCAACTTATAAAAGTGTTGCCGATAACGCCACCATTCCTGATTTGAAAAAAGAAGCCCAGGATAAACTGAACGCGGCAATTACTGAAGAACAGCAGAATTCCAAAGTACAAACAACACCATCAAACACCAAATAAAAAATTAATGCAGAAACAAATAATTATGTTTAAAAAATTGATGATGAGAAATTCTTTCAATAGAATAATTTTTATTTTACCATTGTGTTTTTTATTTTTTCATAGCAAAGCTCAGGATACCACACGTAGGCAAACTATAGAGATTACTTCTTCTTACAAACCTTCCCTGCGCAATATGGTCAAAATAAATTTGTACGCTTCACCGGTTACTCCTGATACTTCGCGGCCCCGACTTGCTTATTATATTCCACCTGAGAATTTATTTTTTTCTTATCAGCCGGTTTCATTAAAACCTTTGGGTTTACAAACCGATACAACTTTAAAACTGGGTGACAGAAATCAATTGAAAGTTGGTTATGGAAATCTGTCAACTCCTTATATCTCCGGCGCTTTTAGTTTTGGTGATGGCAAACATAATATGGCGAATGTTTATGGTAATTATATTTCTTCAAGAGGAAAAATTCAGAACCAGGATTTTAGTGAGATAAATGTAAAAGGAACCGGAAGCCTTTTTTCCGCAAAGAATGAAACGTACGCCGGTGTTGCTTTTGCCCAGCATGAGTACTATCAGTATGGTTATGATCATGCTATTGATACATTCTCAAAAGCAGATGTCAGGAGAAGTTACCAGGACTTTTCTGTGAATTTGGGTTATAGAAATATTGCAAATAATGACTTAGGAATCAATTATGATCCGCATCTGGAAGTGCACGAATTTTCAAGAGAAAACAAAGCGAGTGAAACAACCTTAATTCTCAATTTACCTGTGGAAAAAAGATTCTCAGATGCCGTATCTGTAAAAGTTGCAGCGCTCGGAAATTTTGATAAATACCAGTTAAAAAATTCGGATTCATCTATAACAAATCATTTATTTCAACTGGCTCCTGAACTCGTATATTACAGCGACCGGTTTACCTTTCACGGCGGCGTAACTCCATCATGGAATAATAATACACTTGCTATATTACCTAATATTTATGCAGAAGCCCAACTGCAGCAAAAGGTTCTGATGATCCAGGCTGGCTGGGTTGGCAGGTATATTCCAAATAGTTTCCGCACTTTGAGTGGCGAAAATCCTTACATGCAGGATCCTTCATTTTTGAATAACACAAAAGAAATTCAATATTACGGCGGCATCAAAGCCACGGTTGACAAGCATTTCAGCTTTAATGCAAAAGCCGCCTTTATTTCTTATACAGACGTGCCGTTGTTTGTAAATGATACAGCTTCAGGAAAAAGCTTTGTATTGTTAAACGCGAGTAAAATGAGCAATTTGCAACTTCATGGCGATATGAATTTTATCAGCCAGGATAAATTTACACTAACAGGGGCTTTGGATTTGAATAGTTATACCGGATTGCATTATAATATTGCAAAAGCGTGGGGATTGTTTCCTTTAAAATTAACCGGTTCGTTCAGGTGGAATGCATTTCAACAGGTTTTGTTGAAGGCGGATGTTGTGGCCTTTTCAGGAGCGAAGGCCTTGCTTAAAAATGGCGATGAAAAAAACATGAAAGGCGGCACGGATCTTAGCGCAGGCGGTGAGTTTAAACTGAATAAAAGATTCAGTGTTTGGCTCGATTTTGATAATCTTCTCAATAGTCAATATGAGCGATGGAACAATTATCCGGTTTATGGTTTCCAGGTTATTGGTGGGGTTCTTGTGCATTTTTAAAGTAAATTTTAAAAAGGATTTCAATAAAATATAGATATTTGTTCTCATGCAGGATCTCATTACTTCATATATTATACAATCTAAAGAATGCAGGTTAGGAGATCTCGGCAGATTCAGAAGAACTACGATGCATGCAGAAACAGATATTACCAATAAACAAATTGCTCCTCCCCTTACATAAATAATTTTTACTGGCAGGGAAGAAAAAATTTCTTATGTATTGATAAAATATATCGGTTTTAAAAAAAAGATGAGTTCCGCACAAGCACTCAAAGAAATTAAAAACTGGTGTAGTGAAAGCAAATTAAAATTAAAAAACGGGGAAGACATTTTACTGCTGCCTCTCGGTGTTTTAAAAAAAGCCACATCCGGAAGCATATTCTTTCATACTGAATTTAAAGACATTTTTTTTGCTCCTGCAAAGGCAGAAAGAATGATTCATAAAGACAGCGATCATGCAATGATAGTTGGCGATAAAGAAACAACTTCTTCTGTTATGAATCAGTTTTATAACGAAGAAGAAACAGAAGTAAAAAGTAATACATGGAAAATATTTGCCATCATACTTTTGGTGATAGCGTTGGTGATGTTATTTATTTATTTCTATGGATATCCGGTTACTGTTTCTTCATTTGGAAGCCATATAAAAATCATTGCTCCCTCATCTGGCCCGACCTATTCAATTCAGTAGATTTTCAATTTGTTTTTTCAACTAATTTTAATTAATGATTTCTTATACATCTTGTCCAAATTGTGGCGATAGTCATATTTTCAAAGTTCTCTCTGCAAAAGACCACACGGTTACTGGTGAAGAATTTCAAATATGGGAATGCAAAAATTGTACATTAAGATTTACGCAAAATATTCCAGATGCAGAAAATATCGGTAAATATTATCAATCAGAAAATTACATTTCTCACTCAGATACTTCAAAAGGATT